>JAPKCG010000093.1 GCA_028823055.1 Sphingomonas bacterium | reverse complement strand
TTTACGATTCACCACAAACGCGGCTTTTAGGCCCTCTCTGTAGACCCGCGCTTCGGTGATCAGCTTCACCACCTCGTCAGCGGCCCAAATATCGTAGGGAGAGGGCTGCACCGGAATAAGGATCACGTCGGACGCCATGATCGCGGATCGGGCCAGCTCGGTCACACGAGGTGGTCCGTCGATGACGACGTGGTCATATCCCTTCCCGATTTCGTCCATCTCTTTATGGATCGTCGCTCGCGGCAAGCCGACTACGGAGAATAGGGGAGCCTCCTGCCTTGCGGCTGCCCAGTCCAGGGAGCTGCCTTGCGGATCCGCATCGATCAGTAGCACGCGTCCACCGAGCCGAGCAAAGCTGGCGGCGATATTCACGCTGAGGGTCGTTTTTCCGACCCCGCCTTTCTGGTTCAGGACTCCGACGATCATGCCTCACGCCTTTCTGGTTCTACGCTTTTCCATCTAGCCGGTTTTACGGATTTCTGTGAAAGCGTTTTTACGACATCACAGATAACTGCTTTTGCGCTACGCCGCAAATCCGTAATCACGATTCGTCGTAAATGTGGGAAGCGAGCGCGGGGCCGACCGCTGCACTGTACGTCAACAATCGCGATTGTCGGTATTATGACCCTAGTCCAGTGTACGGCTGTTTCAGAGGCGTGAATGCCCTGTGGCGGGAATGAGAGGCGTTCGAGGCTGCTTTCTGAAAGGGCGCCCTGACAGGACTTAGGATGCCAGACCGAGGATGGAGCAATCACAGAATTATAGAATTACAGAGTTACAGAGTTGCGCTTTTACGCTTTTACGCTTCTACGCTCTTACGCTCTTACGCTTTTACCAACCTCTCAGAGTCGCAATCCTAAAAACACTAAGCCAATAGCCATCGCGCCGGCCACGGTTTTGCCCAGCCCCAGCATTCGAGCCACATGGCCATGTCGTGTCGTCAGCCAAGTGCGATCGATCGCCGTCCCCAGGTTTAGTGTTCCGTCGACCATCAGGAGCGATCCAATGACAAACATCAGAATCGTCACCGCTTTCGCAAAAGTCCGGGGACCCATATCGGAAAGTACGAACGACAGCACGAGCAGCATTGTCACGATCCCGTAGATCGAGCCTGCCATATCGATGACGTTGCGGAGCTGGTAGTGCCTCGGCCGTCTGACCATCCGGACAAGCGTCAACGGACGCCAGCACCTCTGGCATGGGTCAATCGTCCATAGCGGTGGGAGTTGGGCAACCATGACACCGCAGCATGGGCACCGGACGTCAGGGCTTGGTATCAGGGCTGGTCTGCGCCTTGCGGGCCTGCGCCAGGCCGCGTCAGCGCTATTAGTCGTCGCCATACTCGCCTTCCTGGTCGCCCCATAGGACGTCATCACCGCCTGCTTCATGGGCGGGGGGAGGGGGGGCGCCCCTGAAGCAAGCTGCGTCGCAGTGAACCATTGGCCGATCACGGCACAGCATCTGCTTTTCTCCGTCCATGATCGGCCAATTCCCCCGTCGTTGGCACGGATTGTTATGTCTGTTGCGGAAGCCGCACGGCACCGCGATCGGTGCTCCCGGTCCGGGGACAACAACCATAGCAGCGCCAGCGTCGGTGCTATTTTCCGACGTGAAAAGATCGGTTTGCATCAACATCGCAGCGTTCACCTAGTTCGGAGAGGGCAGGGGGAGGCGGTGGGCCTTCCTGCCGCGCTCCTCCCTCATCCCTCCCTCTCCCCCCTACGGCCGGGGGGGCACCGCTGGTGTCGCTGCTGCCGATCCGGCGACCGTTGGGGCTGGCGCAGGCGCAGCGCTACTTGCCGGAGCTAATCGGCTCTGCGCCTGAGTGGTAAGCTTTATGAAAGCGTCTAGCATCGCCAGCGAGGTGATCTTGCCCATGTCTGTACTGGTGTAGCTACCGCCTAGCGCACCGATGCCTGCGTTGGTCAGGATGCCGCCACCCAAGATCGAGAGATCCTTTTTGCGTGCCGATCCGGTTGCAACGGCCTGCTGTATGCCGGTCCTCACCTCAACGAGCGTCAACATGATCTGGCTGGCTTTGACCTTTTGCTTGAAGCCAAGCCCGCCCGGAAACATCGATCCGAGACCGCCCCCGCTCCCACCAGAGTCGTTGTCCGAATAGAGAACCTTCGCCTGGAGGAGGTAGTCGGCAGCCTTCAAGGTCGCCTGATTGTTCGCACCAGCGACGGCGCCACCAGCAGCCAGCTGCCGTTCTCGCTGCAGGGCATCAAAAGCCTCTCCTCTGTCTACAATTTGGAAGCAGCCAGATTGCGACACGAGAAGTTTCAGGATGGGGAGGGGGTCAACACGCTGGCTTCCACCGTTCTGCGCTTCAGCCATCCGCATCAAAGCGGCGAGACCCGGAGGGATGCCCTCAGCGGTCCCGCCGGCAGCCCGCTCTTCCACCACCGCGGTCGTGCCCAGCGACCGCGTGCAGCGTGGCACTTCAGTGTTCTCATCGATCCCGACACCACCCTTGCCGAGCTTCTGCGCCGCCCCAGGAGTTGCTACGAACGCCAGTAAACCAAGCATTGTTATGGTACGCTTCATGTCTGATTCCCTGTTTAGTTAAGTGGTTTTGGGTTGTGGATATTGATGCTTGTGTGAAGATTTCCGGCCGGAGACCGATGAAGGTTGATGGTGGGATACCAACGGCGAGTGAAAACCATGGGTCGGACAACCGTTTCGTAGGTTGTCGAAGCTCCAAACCACCTCGTCAGCCCATGCCACTTGTCACCCTCGACGATTCTCATCCGATAGGTTCCTGGCGGCACGGGCACCGATGTCTCATCATTTCGATGTACGTAGACAGATATAACGTGTCCGTCGGTTTTGCGGTCAAAGAGCTGCACAACCGCGTTTGCCTCGCCAGCCGCGACTTGGAGTCTTGACCGCGCTGTTTTTGGATCGACGCTGTCGTTCACGGTCACCGTTCCTGATGCCGGGAAAGGTAGCTCCACCTCACGATCCGGAAACCACCCGGCGCGTTTAGCTTCGCGATATGCTGGAATGAGCATGGGTAACGCGCAGAGAACCAGGAACCACTTTTGCGCCGGAGATACCCCGCCGATCGCCTTTGGCCGAGCCCGCTTCTTTTGGTAGTCGAAGCCGCGATTGGCCGCATCGAACCAACCACCCCCTGACCCTGTCCCGCTACCTCCACCGCCGATCCAGCTTGCGCTCCCCAGCGGTACAGAGTGCTCGTTACTGCCAAGTTCCCGCCGGCTTTTACGGTCATTCCACCAGGTTGAACCGCCGGCATGACCTTGGCGCGCTCGGTAGCGATCGCGCATATAATCGCGGTCATCAATGCCCATGACCGGTCCTCTCTGCTTCCCGCGTGCGAACCTCGCGGCGGTGAAGGACGCCAAGTTGCTGGGCAAAGTCGACTATGACGTAGTAGAACTGGTCTGCAACGTCCTGCTCGGCCTCACACGTCGGAGCGATCGAAGCCGCTGCCAGTACCAAGTGCGCAGCAGCGATCGGATGCTCCTGCATCAGGTGGAATGACTGGGTTCGGAAGCTATCTGCCAATTCTGTGTCGGATATTTCATCCGGCGTCATTTGATTGGCCGACGCCTGATCCTGCTTAGCGTGCGCCATGGTCGCTCTCCACGGTGGTTAAGTTTTTTTGCACGTCCGCGGGCGTGAATGTCGCGCCTTGGCCGTGCCATTGTGCGCCGATCATCGCGCAGGCGATCGCCCACAGGATCGTGAAGACTGCAGTCCCGCCGGTGAGCCAAATCAAGAGCTTGGTCATCCGTCGGCGCCGCGGCAGACTGATGGATGCTCGCCTGTGATAGGCATTTGCATCAAAGATGACGCCATCTGTCGGCACGGTGTTCAAGCGCGTCGCGCGGCCACGCTGCCCGTTCGGATTACGCACATAGTCGCGATCAGTTAACCCCATGTTTCACCTCCCCCTGCTGTCAAAATTTTAACGCCGCCCCGCAGTCCGGGCCTGCCAGGGCACTGACCGAGCTGACATGTCGCGCAACTGCGTGCTGGACCCGCTGGTTGGGTGCATCTGGACGATTGCGACCTTGCGCCCGTTGTCCTCCTCAAGCCGCCAGACGCGATCGATAGCGGCCTGAACGGAGCGGCATGCCCCGTCGCTCACTCCGGCGCCGGCTTTCAGGAACAGCACCGATCGAGGGCTTGTAGTCAGCCATCGGCGGAGCGACGTCATAGGTTTCGACGTCGCGATCGCAAACCTTCCGGCATCCTCCTGCAGACGTGCCAATGCCATCCAACCTGCGCGGACGTCGTTTGGTACATCGAGATCTAACCGCAGCGCGTCTGCCAATGATTGGTACTGGAAACCACGAACTTTCGTCGAAAGGTCATGCAGTCGGGCACCAGGCTTGTCCGCTACGTCCCAGATCATTTCACCAAGCACACAAGTCAGTCCGTTGAAGACTTTTGGCACCAGGCCGTCAGATCGCAGAATCGCTTCGCCAGCGCACACAAGCTCGTGCTCAGTTATGTGGTCCGCAAAGAAATCCCAGTTCCCTTCGGCCGGATCCAGCAGCAGGTCGGTATCTTGGATGGCATGATGGCGTGTGAGCTGGCTGCCTTCGTCAACTATCATCAGACGCCCGCGACCTTGCCGCGCTTGGCTCAGCAGCAGCCCTAGGATGTCCAAGGGAATGGTGTCGCTCGTGCCGCAGAGGATTACAGTGGTTTGGCTGTCAGTCATCGTCACATATCCAAACTGAGGTTCTTCTCAGGCAGCCCGCGAATTTGCTCATTCGACGCGAGCATCGCGGGCAGGGCACTAAGGTCGTCCATGTCGAGCGGGCGCATCCCCAGCTCATCGCCCTTGCGATCAGGCCTGTTGTCTTGTCGGCCTGGGTCGTCGACGTCCTTGATCGGCGGGATCTCACGATCGAAGTTTCTCAGGTCGGAATAGTCCGTGGTGGACTCTCCCATCGGAGGCAGGTCGGTCATGTCGAGGCTGGCTGGATCGATCAGGATCGGCTCACTGTCCGCCTTGTCGAGGCCGTCGATCGCCTTGCTCAGCGCGTCATCGGCAGATTTCGTTTTCGCGCCGGACCCGTCGATGTCGAGCCGGCCGAGGCTTTCCAACGCAGAGGTCTTGTTCCCAGGATTGCGGTCAAGCTGGCGTTCGAGCTTCTCCTGGTCATCGACCACCATGATGAGATCATCCCGGACGCGGGTGACGACGACGTTGGTCAGGCGCTGGTTGGAGAGGTTGCTCTCATAGCTGTGCATCACGCCGATCGCCTTGTCGGCCGTCACGCCCTGCGCCATGTGCGCGTTCAGCGCATAGGCGAGGTCGAGCCGCGACAGCATCAGGTCGCCCTTCTCAAGCGTCAGTGCCTCTTTGGATGCCAGCTCTACAGTAACCCGCCCGCCCTCGATCGCGGTGATGGTCGCCATAGCCGCATTATTGATGCCGCGATCCTTGTCGTTCGCGGTCCAGCGGATGCGATCGCCCTCACCGGCACCTACGACCTATCGCTTAACCGTTACAAGGAAGTCGAGCACGCGGAAGTCACTCACGACAAACCCGCCGACATCATCAACCAACTGCGCCAGATCGAAGCTGAAATCAGCGATGGCCTCACGAAGTTGGAGGCAATGCTGAGATGATCGCGTGGACAGAAATGGGTTTTAGCGACTTGGTGTCTGACGAGACGGGCGGAAACACCAAAACGCTTCAAAGCGACTATCTCCCAGTTGGAAAGTACCCAATTGTCGATCAGGGGCAAAGCCTGATCGGTGGATATACCAATGATGTAACTCGCGTGTGCAAAGCCGAACTGCCGGTCGTCATATTCGGCGACCACACCAAATGCTTCAAATTCATAGATTTCCCTTTTTGTTTGGGAGCAGACGGTACAAAAGTTTTACGGCCTAAACAGCCCATCGATGATCGCTATCTCTTTTACGCTTTGCAGCGCATTCACATTCCCGATGCGGGGTACAGCCGGCACTTCAAGTATCTAAAAGAAGGAAAGATTCCTCTCCCGGGGCTTGACGAGCAGAAGCGAATTGTCGTGATCTTGGATCAGGCGGATGAGCTGCGCCGCAAGCGGGATTTAGCCGTCAACTGTCTTAGTAAGCTTAGCCAAGCGCTCTTCATCAATATGTTCGGCGATCCTGTAACAAACCCAAAAGGATTTCCGGAATCGCCCTTGGGTAGCCTCATAAAGGTCAGCAGTGGTGGGGCACTTGTTGCAGCCAATCAAAAGGGCGGGAAATATCCCGTCTTTGGCGGTAACGGAATAAATGGCTGGCACGATGAGCCCTCGGTCGCGTCAGGAACCATAATTGTTGGCAGAGTTGGTGTGTACTGCGGTTCTGTACACGTCACGGATACGCCATCCTGGGTGACCGATAATGCGTTGATTGTATCAAAAAAGCAGCAAATCAATACAAACTACCTCGCCGCCGCTTTGCGCTTGGCCAATTTAAATCAATACGCGGGCCGATCGGCGCAGCCTCTCGTTTCAGGCAGCAGGATATATCCGGTCAAAATCCTTCTGCCTTCTGAATCTGAACAAACAAAGTTTGATGAGCGACTGACCAAGATAATCGAAATCTCAAGTGACTTGAGCGAAGCTCAAGACCGATCGAGTGGACTCTTCGAAGCGTTACAGCGACGCGCATTTAGAGGAGAGCTCTAGAAATGCGCGGAGACTTGAAATCGGCTTGGCCATATGTGTGGAGTGATATTTGGGTTCGCCTGTATGAAACCAAAGGTACGCCGGTTGAGCTTTTCTCCGAGCTTTATGCCGCTTTGATGCCTAAGCCGCGCGCTCCTATCGCGCCGCCAGAACCAACCATATTTGATGCCGACGGGAATATGGTCGATCCTCTTGAAATTGCTGCTGCGGCCGAGTTTCTGCAGACAATGACCGTCTATAACGCGGCGAGGCTCGATTATGAGACTGCACTGACTGCTGAGCCGGAAGCCGTGCGCCGATGGCTACGCGAAGGGCTTCACGCAACGCTTTTGACAGAGCAGGACGCAGTCAGGGCCTTGGAAAAGGCTTTCGTGACGATCGACGATATCGGCGGCGATCCGCTGTCGAACCGTTACGTGACGCTCGTCGAGACCTTCCTGGAAAAATATAATCTCCGCTACGATTTGCGCCGACCGTTTTCGCTGCATCCTAACTTGTCTGGCGTTTTCACTCAGCTTATCCGGCAGCTGAAGGCGGCGACCTCCAGCGATGCTCATCTCAACGGGATCATGGCGGATTTTGAGGATGCGTTCCGCGACCTCAAGGCCGGCGCGACGCCGGCTAGGATCAAAGCGTGCATGTCCCGCCAAGCCAATCTGCTTGAGGCGATCGGTCAGATCGCGCCGAACGTCACAGGAAAGACGCTTGGACTGATTTGCGACCAGGTCGGTACGTGGCCGCACGAGAAGCTCAAAGAATCGGTGAAGTGCATGTACAAATTCGCGAACGAATACCCCGGTATTCGGCACGCTGGCACACCTGCAACCCAGCTCCGTGAAATCGACATGCGCGATTTGGTGGCGGTGTCCGTCGTGCTCACGGGCTTCGCCCCCTACCTGACAGATCGGTTGACCCCTGACGGCATTTACGGGGCAGCGGCATGAGCCAGTTCGCTTTCCTCAAAGCCGAGTTTGAGCCGGTTTATGAACTGGCGCGAAAGGCAGAGATCGCGGCTATCTCCGATCCGCGTGGGGCGTCCTTCTATGCGCGGCTTGCGCTGGAGAGCGCAGTCAAATGGATGTACGACAACGATCGCACGCTGCGGTCGCCGTACGATACTGCGCTGTCCGCCCTGATCCATGAGGGGACGTTCCGCTCCCTGGTCGGCAATGCGCTCGTCACCAAAGCCCGGATCATCAAGGATTTGGGCAACAAGGCGGTACATGAGGTGCGGCCGGTTCCGGCGCAGAATGCCGTCACCAGCGTCCGCGAGCTATTTCATTTTAGCTACTGGCTTGTCCGGACCTACGCGCGCGGCGCGAAACCGGATGCCGGGCTCGCCTTCGATGCCAATTCGCTGCCCCGCGCCGTGCAGGTCGAAGCCTCGACCCTCTCCAAGCTCCAGGCGTTGGCCAAAGAGCGGGAAGAGGCGGCGAAGCAGCTCGCCGAAGCGCAGGATGCCCGGATCAAGAGTGAGGAGGACCGCGCCACCCTCGAAGTCGAACTGAAGAAAGTTCAGGCAGAGATCGCGGCGATTAAGGTCACGAACCAGAAGGCCGAAGACACTCACGATTACAACGAAGCCGACACACGCGACGCCTTCATCGACCTGCTGCTGGCCGAGGCCGGTTGGCCGCTCGATCAGCCGCGTGACCGTGAATACCCGGTGAAGGGCATGCCCAATCAGGCCGAGGCGGGTTTCGTCGACTACGTGCTCTGGGGCAATGACGGCATGCCGCTGGCCGTGGTGGAAGCCAAACGCACCAAGCGCGACCCGCGTGTCGGGCAGCAGCAGGCTAAGCTTTACGCCGACTGCCTGGAGGATGAGTTCGGCGTCCGTCCCCTCATCTTCTTCACCAACGGCTACGAACAGTGGCTGTGGGATGACGGGCGCTACCCCCCCCGCCCTGTCTACGGCTTTCTGAAGAAGGACGAGCTGGAGCTGTGGCGGCAGCGCAAATCGACCCGCCGCCCGCTTTCGCCAACCCCCATCGACAGCGAAATCGTCGAGCGGTTCTATCAGACCCGCGCCATACGGCGCATCGGCGAGGTGTTCGAGAAGGACCAGCATCGCAAGGCCTTACTCGTCATGGCGACGGGTTCGGGCAAGACCCGCACCGTCATCGCCCTGATCGATCAGCTGATGCGGGCGAACTGGGCGAAGCGCGTCCTTTTCCTCGCGGACCGCATCGCGCTGGTGAAGCAGGCGCATAACAACTTCAAAAAGCACCTGCCGTCGGCGCCGAGCGCCAATCTGATCGAGAAACACGACCCGAAGAAGAACGATCACAACGGCGCGCGGGTATGCGTCGCCACCTATCCGACGATGATGAACCTCATCGACGAGATGCAGAACGGCCAGCGCAAGTACGGTCCCGGCCATTTCGACCTGATCGTCATCGATGAGGCGCACCGGTCCATCTACCGGAAGTACCGGGCGATTTTCGATTATTTCGATAGCCTGCTCGTCGGCCTGACCGCGACGCCCCGCGAGGAGATCGATCGCGACACGTACTCGTTGTTCGAGCTGGAGCGCGGCGTTCCCACCGATGCCTACGATCTTGACGATGCCGTGGCGGACGGATTCCTCGTGCCGCCGACGCCCATGTCGGTGCCGCTCAAGTTCGTCCGCGAGGGCATCAAATATGATGAGCTGTCGGACGAGGATAAGGAAAAGTGGGATATCCTCGAATGGGAAGACAAGCTCCCCAGCGGCGATATCGATCCCGGTGCCGTGAACAAATGGCTGTTCAACGAGGATACCGTCGACAAAGTCCTGGAGCGGCTGATGACGCGCGGGCTGAAGGTTGAGGAAGGCGACCGGCTCGGCAAGACTATCATCTTCGCTAAGAATCACGACCATGCGATGTTCATCGCGAAGCGTTTTGATGCGAACTATCCGCACCTCGCAGGGCACTTCGCCCGCGTGATCGACTTCAAGACCGAATACGCGCAATCGCTGATCGACGATTTCTCGATCCCCGAGAAAGCCCCGCATATCGCGATATCGGTCGATATGCTCGACACCGGGATAGACGTGCCGGAGGTCCTGAACCTCGTCTTTTTCAAGATCATCCGGTCGAAAACCAAATTCTGGCAAATGATCGGCCGGGGCACGCGCCTGTGCCCGG
>JAPKCG010000550.1 GCA_028823055.1 Sphingomonas bacterium | reverse complement strand
GTCACCAGCATAGACCTAAAGCGGGCGATGGAGGAAGCGAGCGGCCGGGACTTGCGTCCGCTGTTCGCCGAATGGGTGTTCGGCGAGGGCCTTTCGGAAGGGCAGTCGCAATAGCTTGGCCGTGATGACATTTACCGCTGACAGAACCATGCCAATTAGCTCTGACATCCACACATAGTATGTGGACGGATATGGGTGGGGCGCAGCGGCTGCCCTCCATAGCGTCCACAGAACGACCGTTGGGGAGACGCACGGCATGGGCGATATTCTGGGCTATGCCCGCGTCAGCACCGGCGATCAGGATGTTTCGGGCCAAACCATGCGACTGGAGAAGGCGGGCGCCATCAAGGTGTTTACCGACGTCATGTCGGGCAAGAGCATGGAGCGGCCCGGTCTGGCCGAACTGATCGCCTATGCGCGTAAGGGTGATACCCTAGCGGTGGTCCGCCTCGATCGGCTCGGGCGCTCGTTGGCCGAATTGCTCGCCACGGTCGAGACGCTACGCGGCCAGGGCATCGCTCTTCTGAGTCTTGAGGAAAAGATCGACACATCGTCGGCCGCCGGCGAACTCATCTTCCATGTGTTCGGGGCCATTGCCCATTTCGAGCGACGGCTGATTTCCGAGCGGACCAGGGACGGCATCGCTGCCGCACGCGCCAAGGGCAAGCAGCCTGGCCGTCAGCCGCTCGACATGTCCAAAGTGAATGCCGCGATCAAACTGGTTGAAGCCCGTATCTCGCCGACCGAAGCGGCGCGGCAACTCGGCATCGGCCGATCGACTATCTATCGCGAAATGCGCCGCCTTGGCGTGGAAAGGCCTGCCTGAATGTCCAGACCGAAATCCGCTCACGATCTTTCCGGATTGATGAAGTACTTGGGCCGTGCGCCCTGGGACGAGATGATGGACGAGATGCTCGTCGCGCATCTTGGCCCGGCCTGCGATGCGATGGATCTTGAGCCTGATGATATATTCGACATCATCGGCGATCATTGGGAGGCGCAGCTGTGGGGCTGTGCTTTCGAAGACTTGCTCACACAGGAACTCGAGCCTGAAGGCCTCAATCTCGTCGATGAGTATCTCAAGCGCCGGGGCTGGAACGAGAAAGCGCCGAACAAGGCTTACATGCGCGCACTGCGCGATACGGTGATGTCGCTCTATGAGGTTAGCGAGGTCGTCCCCGGGCAGTCGATGACCTTGCGGGATCTTCTGCGCGATATTGCGCCGGTCACGGTGCGCGAACATAGCGCAACGCAGACCCTTGTTAACTGGGACAAGATCGCCGCACGGGTCATCGAGGTGAATGGCCGCCATGGGATTTCCGGCGCCTTATTACCGTTCAGCGCGGACGGCGCCGGGCGAGTGATCGAGGCCTTTTCCCAACTTGAAGACGATGGGCCAGGTACTGACCGACTGTCCCCTCCCGAAAGGGAGGGCCTCCTAAAAGCGTCAGGTCCGATTTTCACCAATATCTGGCTGCTTGATTGTCTGGGCAAGGCCATGTCCGGCAGCGTGCCGGAAATGGTCAATGCCGATGGCGATGATCTTGTGTTCCACCGTATCGTGTTCCCCCTGGCGAAGGGCGTGATCGGCAAGAGCGTGGTTCGCAGGCTGAACGCGGCGCAATGGCTGGAACCTGCGAGCGATACGTTCTGGAACTGGCTGGCGCCAGTGACGAAGAACAGGAAACCACGAACGACCAAAGGCGGGCAGGCTTTTGTGACAACCATGGAGGACGGCACACCTGTTTTTGCCAATGTCGAACTGGTGGGTCGCAAACTGATCGTTGAGGTCAATAGCGCCGCCCGCGCGGAGCAAGCGATCACGCAGATGCGCGAATGGCTCGGTGATTGCGTGAGCACACCTATGACCGAAATTCGGACTATGGCCCAGTTCATGGCCGATGACGCCGCCCGCGCTCCGCAGGAAGAGCCGCTCGATATCCCGTCGGACGAAAGGGAGCGCATCGTTCATGAGATGCTGACACGCGAATATACCAAAACGCTTGATGAAGCGGTGCCCGCCCTCGG
>JAPKCG010000549.1 GCA_028823055.1 Sphingomonas bacterium | reverse complement strand
CGCCTTATTATGACAACATTGGATACGCAGACTTATCAGATTTCTTCTTTTGCTGGCTAAAGCCAACCCTCAAGTCAATATATCCCGATCTCTTTGGTCTAATTGCTACGCCAAAGGGGGATGAGCTCGTCGCTACCCCGTACCGCCACGGCGGGAAGGATGCGGCAGAAGCCTTTTTCATGGATGGGATGAGTAAGGCCATCAGGAGAATGGCGGAATACTCTTCGTCCGAATATCCCGCAGCAATCTACTACGCTTTTAAACAGAGCGAAATCGAACGCGAGGGTATAAGTTCAACTGGTTGGGCGACGTTCCTTCAGGCTGTAGTGGAGGCAGGCTATGCGGTAGTCGGAACCTGGCCAATCCGTACAGAAATGGCCAATCGGATGATCGCATCGGGGACAAATGCTCTCGCTAACTCAGTCGTGTTGGTGTGCCGGAAAAAGGAAGGAACTGCCGAGATCATCAGCAGAGCGGAGTTCATAAGGGCTTTGAAGCGTGAGTTACCGCCGGCGATCGCGGAATTGCAAAGTGCGAGCATCGCACCAGCTGATATGCCGCAATCCGCCATCGGCCCGGGAATGGGTGTGTTTTCGCGCTATAAGGCAGTGCTTGAATCGGACGACAGTCCCATGAGCGTGAAGGCCGCGCTTCAGCTCATCAACCGTGAGCTGGACGAATATCTGGGCGGTATTCAGGGTGAATTCGACGCCGACACGCGTTTCACGATCACCTGGTTCGAGCAGCATGGATTGAAGGCGGGCGAATATGGTTCAGCCAACAGCATCGCCCAGGCGCGCGGCATTTCCGTCGAGAGTGTCAAGCACGCGGGGATCGTCGAGAGCTCTGCGGGTAAAGTCCGAATCCTTGGGCGCGACGAACTGGATGCCGACTGGGATCCAGCTGGCGATAGCCATTTGACCGTCTGGGAGTGCTGCCAGCATCTTATCCGTGCGCTGGAAAATGACGGCGAGCACAGCGCCGCGATGCTGCTCAAGAAGATCGGCTCCGAGAAAGCCGATGCGGTTAAAGATCTCGCCTATTGCCTCTATGGCATCTGCGAGAAGCGATCGGATGCCAAAGACGCCACATCTTACAACGCGTTGATTGCCGTCTGGACCGAGCTTACTCGGCAGGCTGCGGCGATCCACGACACGGGTGGCGATCGCCAGACCCGGTTGGATCTCTGAGGGGTACGAGTAGATGGCTAAAAGTACGCGCCAGCAAGTGTTCGAGGGCATGGAACTGCTGCCGGAGGCGCTGATCCCCTTTGTGGAAAAACGCCTGGAAAGTTCGCTGAAGGGGCATTGGCAGGTTCAGGTGCTGGAGAAGCTGCCCGGCCTGCGACCCAACGGTAAAGGCGAAGTGGGTTGGGATCAGGCCGCCCTCTTCAACGCCATGGATCGGTTCTGGATGGACGCGTTCAAGGCCGTGCTTGGTCGCGCTGAGCGGTCGCTGGTCAACGAACTCGTCGATGTCCGCAACAAGCTCTCGCACAACGAGACCTTCACCTACGATGATGCCGAGCGCGCGCTGGACTCCATGCGCCGGCTGATGGAGGCGATCAGCGCCGGGGAGACGGCCGAGCAACTATCAAAGATGCGCGATACGATCCTGCGCACGAAATTCACCGAGCTTCAGCGCAATGAAGAGCGTCGCAAGACGCAACGGTTGGACATCTCCGTGGAGACCGTCGCGGGTCTGCTCCCATGGCGCGAGGTGGTCGAGCCCCATCAAGACGTCGCCACCGGCGAGTTCCAGCAGGCCGAATTCGCGGCCGACCTCGGCAAGGTTCATACAGGCAGCGCTCCGGCGGAATACCGTGATCCGCAGCAATTCTTCAGCCGGACCTATCTGACCGAGGGGCTGAGTACGCTGCTTGTCGGCGCCGCCAAACGCCTGTCGGGCGGCGGCGGTGATCCGGTGGTCGAGCTGCAAACCAACTTTGGCGGCGGCAAGACCCACTCGATGCTGGCGCTCTATCACCTCTTCAGTAGCGGCAAGGGCCAATCGCTTCCTGGCATCGAAGAC
>JAPKCG010000548.1 GCA_028823055.1 Sphingomonas bacterium | reverse complement strand
TGCCTACCTCAGCCTAACGCCGCGACGGCATCAGTCCGGAAAGACAAACACGCCAGGCGGCGTGTCGAAATGGAGCGACCGCGCCCTGCGGGTCTATCTTTACGAAGCAGCCACAGTGCTTCTGCATCGGACGAAGCGGTGGTCTCGGCTGAAAGCCTGGGGGGAACAGCTTGCCCGGCGTGTCGGCTACAAGAAGGCCCACACCGCGTTCGCCCGCAAGCTCGCTGTCATGCTGCATTGTATCTGGACCGAGGGTACTGAATTCGAGTGGGGTAAGGAGCCCGCGATGATCTCATCCGTCTGATCGTCATTCCGATCGGTGTCGCATCGAAACTCGACGCGCCCCGATGCCCCCGCCGGGACGGTGGTGACGGCGACCTCGGTCATTCGGCTGACGCAGGTATCTGACGTCGTTGCACACATCGAGGCGTCCACTCCCGAATACCATCATGAGGCAGCGACCTCGAAAAGGCCCTGACCCCGGCGGAGACATCAAAGCGGGAGTTGACAGCGAGCCGCAACGGGCGCTCATCACCACGCCCCAATCTCTTCAATCAAAACACTCCCAGGTGCGATGCCGCTGACGAGGAGATGGTCCCTCGCCCGCGTGCAAGCCACGTAGAGGAGCTGCCGCTCGGTCGCCATTACCTCGTCAAGCTCGAACTCGTCCGCGACGCTCGAAAGCCGCTCGACCGATGGAAGCGCGTCTTCGTCGCAGCCGAGCACGACGACCGTTCGAAATTCGAGCCCCTTGGCGAGATGCATCGTGTCGACGACGGGGCCTTGCATCTCTGCGTCTCCGGGATCAGCAACAGACAATCCTGCCGCCGCAACGGCGGCAAGCGCTCGCGGTCGCTGCGCATTGTCGCGGACGAAGAGGCCGATCTCGGCGGGCGCCGTGCCAGACGCCACCTGCTCCGTCAGAAATGCTGCGACGCCGGCGATCTCGTCGGCCTCGCTCTTGGCCAGGACGATCTGCGGCTCGACACCTTCGAAAACTGAGACGATGCCGCGGCGATCGTCTTCGAGGCCATCTGTGTCGCGCAAGGCCTCGGGCAGCAGGCGATCTGCCGCCCGCCGGATCTGATGCGACGTCCGGTAGTTCACCCGCAGCGTCGAGGAGCGCCCCCGGACATCGACGCCAAGCCCTCGCCATGAAAATGGCTGCTGGAAGATGCGCTGCCCGAGATCGCCAGCAAAGAACAGCGCATCCTCTCCCTCTGGAGCGATCGCTGCCAGCATGCGAAGCTCGGGCACTCCGAGATCCTGGGCTTCATCGACAACGATGTGATCGAAGGGCTTCTCTCTTCGGTTCTGCCAGGCCTGCATCACAGCCGAGAACAGCGACGCCTCAGTCATCAACGCACGATGCCCAAGCTCTTGTCGAACCCGCTCAAAGATCGGCCAGAGCGCTGCCCTGCGACTGGCGGAAAGCCGCGTCTTGCGGCCCATACGCGGAATGGAGCCGTAGGTCTCGACATCGGTGATCTGCCAGGCGTCGACAACGTGATGCCATTCCGACTGAAGGAAATTGTCGGAAACGCCTTCGCCTGCATTCTCTGCACACCGTCGCAGAAGCGAATTGACGAGCGCACTTGAAGCGAGCTTCGGTTCCCGGCCTGTCGCCAGGGCATGGAGTTGTCTTGCCACGTCGAGAAACGATGCGACGGACACCCGCTCGATCATCTCCGGCCGGGCAGTCAACAGGACGCCGAGCTTGCGCTTCAAGGCGGCCGCCAGAGGTTCAGAGAAGGTCGTTAGCAGCACACGGGCCTTCGGATCGGCCTCCAATGCCGACACGACGCGGTGCAGCGCCACGACCGTCTTTCCCGTGCCGGCAGAGCCCGCGACACGCGCCGCCCCGCGAAACCGCCTCTCGGCGACGGCACGCTGGGAGGGATGCAGAAATACGGCCCATTTTTCGAACGGCCATTCAAGGGCCGCAGCCAGTTCCTCGGCGCCTTCCAAAACGCAAAACCGGCGCTGGCTGTCCGGATGCCGCAGCGGATCGGCCCTCTCTTCGGCTCCTGCC
>JAPKCG010000547.1 GCA_028823055.1 Sphingomonas bacterium | reverse complement strand
TTCCGCGTCACGGACACGATAGTCCGCTTCGGCTTCATCGGCACGGGCGAAGGCCACCTTGGCCGCGTCCAGATCACCACTGATCTTCGCGTCGCGCGCGTCCGCCGTCCCCTGCACCTTGGGCACCATGCCGAGGCCGATGACGAAGAACACGAAGCCGAAGGTCAGCAGCAGCCAGAAAATCTGGCTGGAGTAGGTTTCGGCAATTTGCGCGATTTGAGGCATTTTTTCCGTCCGATCAGGGCGCGGTCAATAGTGCGGGACGAGCGAGGTGGCGTAAAGGCCGCCCTGCCCGTCCCGTAAGGCGTGTCAGGCCACGAACACCAGGATCATGGCGATAACGAACGCCAGCAGACCCAGAAGTTCCGCCGCGGCGAAACCGATGAACAGACGACCCTGCTGGCCATCAGCAGCACCCGGATTGCGCAGCGCGCCTTCAAGGAACGCGCTGAACACGTTGCCCACACCCAGGGCAGCGATGCCCGCACCGATCGCGGCCAGGCCAGCACCGAGCAGCTTTGCGGCTTCTGCGTCCATGTCGTAAACTCCCTTGTTAAACAGTCAGATAATGTTGAAGAAATTGGCGAAACTCAGTGCAGGTTCTCGGCATCGTTGAGATAAACCGAGGTCAGCAGCGCGAACACATAGGCCTGGATCACCGCGACCAGCACTTCCAGCGCGCTGATGCCGATCATCAGGATGAAGCTGGCAGTGCCGACGGTCAGGCCCAGCATGGGCGAAGCGTTCGCGCTGTTGATGACGAAACCCGCCAGCACCTTCAACAGTACGTGGCCAGCGGTCATCGCGACGAACAGTCGCAGGCCCAGGCTGAACGGACGCACCATGAAGGACACGAGTTCGATAAGGAAGAGCGGCGCCACCATCAGCGCGGGCGTGCCGTGCGGGATGAAAAGCGAGAAGAAGTGGAAGCCATGCTTGGCGAAGCCGACGATCAGAACGATCGAGAAGCTCATGATCGCCAGCACGCCAGTCGCCGTGAAATGGCTGGTGAAGGTGAAGGGGTGAAGCCCGACCAGACCCAGCGGCAGCAGACCCAGAAGGTTGGCCAGCAGGATGAACATGAACAGCGAGAAGACGTAGGGGATGTACTTTTTGCCGCCCTCGCCGACGTTCGCGATCAGCAGATTCTTGATGAAGCCGGTCATATATTCGACCGCCATCTGCCAGCGACCGGGGACCAGTTCCCGCTTCATGCCGCCGATCACGAAGATCCACAGCACCAGGGCGGCCAGCACCATCTAAAGCGCGCTGTTGGTAAAGGCGATGTTGAAACCGCCGAGCGACAGCTGATCCGTACCGAACAAGGGTTCGATCGCAAACTGGTGCATCGGATCGATTTTGCCGGATTCTGCCACGCTGGACCCCTGTAACGTCTTTACCGTTGGACTAAGAAGAAAGCGTCCCTTATTGCGGGGGACGCTTTATCGTCGTCAATCTGATGATGTTCCTGAACGCCGCCACGATCCCAAGACCGAGGAAAACGAGCAGGAGCCAAGGGGATGTGCCAAACAGCCGGTCCAAAACCCAGCCGATCAACGCACCGCCGACAAGACCGCCGATCAGTTCTGCAAGAACCCTGTTGCCGAGGCGAGACCCATCGTCCGCCGCTTGCTCAGTAGCCCCCTGCCTGACCTTTTCGACAGATTCGGCTCGTGCGATCCGCTCCTCCAACGAAGCGATCCGCGCGTCTTCCCCTGCCGGGTCCTGTCCGGGTGTCTCCGCAACCATGTTCGTCCTCCACGTGGGGTTGTGACCCCTTATGGCAGGCGGCATGGCGCTTGCGGCTGCACCCGTCAAGGCGCGGCCCGTTTAGAAAGGCGATTGCGGATAGTCAACCTTGGTTCGGGCAGAGAATGACGCCCTGGACGAAGGAAGGAGAAAAGTCCGCCAGAGCGGCTTTTCAGCCCGCCGTCGCGCAATAGGAGGGCAACGCGATCGCGCCTGCCCCCTTGGTCTGCCATGCGCCCGCGCCGATACGATAGGCTTGGCCCGTCTTAACCCGGCTGCTGAGCGA
>JAPKCG010000546.1 GCA_028823055.1 Sphingomonas bacterium | reverse complement strand
ACAGGGCACCGCAAAACCATTATCCCTATTCATCACTAAAAAAGAGAAGCGCGCGCTCCCATCCCCATTCTCCCTACACTATCCCCAACGCCCGATCAATTTCCGCCTGATACCCTTCAAGGTCCCCGCGTTCAATCTCTGCCAAGCCCACCGGCCGGTTGTGCCACGACGACTCGAGGACCGCCATGCAAATAGCCTGCGAGCGATAGCCGTCGAACCCGTCGACTTCGGGCGTGCCGCCGCCGCGCACCGCATCCGCAAAATCTTTCAACTCCACCGAGATTGAATTCTCTAAACCGCCGGGGAAGAGTTTTTCGCGCTCGTCCTTCTTTAGACTGCGCAGATACTCTTTAACTAGCGTTTCGGTCTTGGTCTGCTTGCCGGCCCTACTCCAGAGCCCGCTCTCCCAATCGACGCAGCCCTCACTGCCGTAAATCACCTTCTTATTGAAACCCTGCCCCGGCGCCGAACCCTGCCAGGTCCATTGCACCAGCACGTCGTCGGG
This sequence comes from Sphingomonas bacterium, assembly GCA_028823055.1. Lineage (GTDB taxonomy): Bacteria > Pseudomonadota > Alphaproteobacteria > Sphingomonadales > Sphingomonadaceae > Sphingomonas. Next base: position 1,533 of record JAPKCG010000546.1, on the reverse strand, counting down.
AAAATCGATCAGCGCCATTGAGCAGTCCTCGACATCCACGTGCCAGGCGCCCTTGCGTTCGGCCGGTTCGTCATAGCGGTAGGGTTCAAAGCTGCGCACCCGCGCCGTGACCTGTTCGGCCTCCGCCGCCAGGTGAAAACGAAACAGGTCGGCAAAATGCACGCCGCCGTCGAGGATCCACCCCGCACCGGCGTCGCGCTTAAAATTGCGCCAGCCCCATTTGCCCAACCCCTCGCCCGCGTCCTGCCAATAGAAGGTCCGCGGCCGGCCGATGCGGCCGTCGGCCACCGCCCAGGCGCGCGCCCTTTCCTGCGGCGAACGGCGATAGTTTTCAGCCACCGCCAGCAGACGCCGGTTGTCAACCGCCGCATCGAGGATCTTGCGACCGGCGCGCAGTGTAATCGCCAGCGGTTTTTCGATAATCACGTGTTTACCCGCTTCCAGACAAGACACCGCGATGATATGATGCTGCGAATGCAAGGCGCAGATATCCACCGCCTCGATGCCTTTAGCTCGTGCCAGCATCTTGCCCACGTCGGTGTATACCGCCGGTTTGCGCCGCTGGAACTTGGCGATCTCGGCCGCCCGCTGCGCAGCGCTCTCTTCGACCACGTCACAACAAGCCACCACCTGTATATCGCGAATCCCCGCCTTCCACAACTCTTCGAGACCACGCACATGCGCTCCCGCCATACCCCCACAGCCAATCAAGGCCAACTGCAACCGCTGCATATCACTCTCCTGTTGTTATTTTATTTTTTATTTGACGATGCTCGTAACCGATCAAAACAATCCCCACCAGCAGCACCAATCCGTTCAGCCACAACAACCCCCTGCGCAAAAATGAAAGACGCGGCAACAATTCGACCTGCTGCCGGCCTCGCCCCAACTCCAGTGCGATAAAACCGCCGACCGTTTGCATAGGGTCCACCTTAACGCCGTTAACCAGCACGTCCATATGAGGATAATAGGCATAAGCCAACCGGGCGAAACAGGGCGCCGAGGTCTCTACAACCAGTTCTACGCGCTGGTTTTCTACCCGATGTTCGAGCACTTTGACCTCCGGCCGCCCGCGCAATTCGCGCGTATCGCCGCCCTGCAACAGAATCCGCGCCGCTCGCTTGTTGCCAATATCGACGCCTGTCTTCTCTATCGTCCACAGCGCCCGCAGCACGGCCCGCTCATCCGGATCCTGTGCGGACAACGGGGTCCGCCCGGCCATTTCCGCATAGGGTATGCGCTGTAATTCCTCGAGAGTATACCCCTCGATACGCGGCGCGACGAGCACCGGACTGTCGGCGGCCAGTTGCAAGGGACGAATGCTGCCATCTCTCCAGGTCAGCAACAAGTGGCGGACATTGAGCATCGCGAAACCGGCCTTCGCCAGGGTGAAGGGCGGGCTTTTCTCGACGCCTTCGAAGCGATCTGCTGCCCCAACGATATGACTCGTAAAATCAAGCAATGGCTGGCTGAAGAGTCGCCCCGGCGCCAAATCGGCGCTGAGCAGGATATCCGGCGTGGGCACCCGCGACG
>JAPKCG010000545.1 GCA_028823055.1 Sphingomonas bacterium | reverse complement strand
GTCTTCGCTCTGCAGTTGACTCCAGAGCGGGTTGATGACGACCTCATCGTTGATGTAGCCCATGCGCACGCAGCCGAGCGATCGGCCGTGCGGCAGCGAACTGACCGCCAACGCGGCAAAGCTCGCGATCGCGGCGATGACGTCGCCATCATTTTCGCGATCGGACGCGATGACCTGCGACAGCACTTGCACGTCGCGACGGAAGCCATCCGGGAACATCGGCCGAATCGAGCGGTCGATAATGCGGCAGGTGAGGATCTCCTTCGTCGAAGGACGACCTTCACGCTTGAAGAAGCCGCCCGGGATGACACCCATGGCGGACGTCTTCTCGCGGTAGTCGACCGTCAAGGGGAAGAAGTCCATGTAGTCCGGGGCGGTCGTGCTGTTGGCCGCAGCGAACACAACCGTGTCGCCGTAGCGCGCCAGCACGGCGCCGTCGGAAAGTTTGGCCATGCGGCCGGTTTCGAGGGTCAGCGTGCGACCGCCGATCTGGCGCTCGACGATGAACGGGCCCGCAGTCTCAATCGCGCCGGTGCCGCCCTTCTTAGCGGCAGCCTTCTTAGGCGCGGCCTTCTTGGGCGCAGCCTTGCTGGCGGCCTTCTTAGCCTTCTTCTTTGCGGGTGCCTTAGCGGCGGAACTGCGCGCCTTCTTGGGTGCGCTGGCGCCATCGGCGCTCTTCTTGGTTGCCATAGAGTTGTTTCTCTTCTCTGACTGGAATCTGTCTGTCTGTCTGCGCCAACGATTGCCGGAATGCCCCTACTTGGGGAACTCGCTTCCAGCTCTGGCCCTTCTGACCCGATCGTTAGCGCGAAAAGGCGCTTTGGACTACGTCGTCCAAAATGCCGCTGTGCGCTGCGAGGGAACTTCCGCTCGCGAACGCGTGGCAAGCTGCGCTAGTAATGTCTGCGCGACAGCTTGATGAATGTGACACAGCAACCGAACCGTGCATCAAGGGCCTCTGGCCCAAAATTGATGGCAGGGTACGACGGCTAACGGACATCCTTCGCCCGTTGTCGCGAGGCCGCACGGAGCAAGTCTGCTTCGTGCGCCTCAGTGAGTTCTAATCGAGGTGCTCCTGGGTTTTCGCGGCACCCGCGACTCGTCTGCTTATCGACGCAGGCCGAGTTTCGCGAGGACTTCCACGTGCTTCTTGGGGTCGGTGCGACGCAGGTATGTGCTGAGCTTGTTGCGCCGGTTGACCTTGGCCAGCAGCCCGTGACGGCTGTGGTAGTCCTTCGGGTGGCGCTTCATGTGCTCGGTCAGTTCTTTGATCTGAGCCGTGAGCACTGCCATTTGCACTTCAGCAGATCCACTGTCCGTGTCGTGGCGGCGATTCTCGCCGATGATCTGCTTCTTTAGGTCGTTTCCGATAGTCATCCCTGTGTCCTCAGTAAGGTTTTCAGAACCAACGCACCAGAACAGGGCTTCCAGTTGCGCGGTCGGCCATGCCGGCGGACCCGACAAGGCAGAGCAACGGACCTCAGTGGTCCATTTGGGCCAGCAGGATAGCGAGGGCCCTACCCCGACCGCAAGCGCGGCGGGCGATTCCCAGTAGGTCTTGTGGAATCTTTATCCGGGCAAACCGGATTTCTGGGCCTTGAGGGCAGCCTCATGGGGCTATCGATGGGGCTATCGGCGGGCTTGGCGGGCAATCTAGATAAAATCTGGGCTGGGGCGGGCGCCAGAACTGATTTCGAACGCCCCACTACCGGATCGAAAATGTGCCGGATAAACAGGCCTCGACGACGAGGTCGAGTTGTTCAGAGTCCGCGTCCGTAGCTTCGATGAACCGCCATTGGTTGACCGAATCCGCTCCGAACGCCCGCCACGCGTGCACATCGCGCACGTCACCAAGAACCAACTTGACGACGGCGCCCTGGTTGCAAACTGCTGTTTGCAGGCGGCTAGCGCTCCTACTGAACGATGCGATCAGGCAGACGCAACAGCAGTTCTCGCACCGCCATCTCCGCGCAATTACGCGCCGAAGCGTTCCGGCCGAGCGGCGAAGCGCCGACTCCACGAGCCTTGACGCTGCCCTGGA
>JAPKCG010000544.1 GCA_028823055.1 Sphingomonas bacterium | reverse complement strand
AGCGATCATCGCATCTTCGCGAGACGAGGCGGAGCGGCCGTTGATGCTATACCCTGCGGCGTGCGCGGCGAACATCCACTGGATTGCACCCGGGGCGACGCTGCCGGCCGCGCCCACTATCAGCCTGGATCGCGCGCGCACGCTCGTCGCCAGGTTTTTGCGTGACTCGACCAAGCCGATCATCCTTGCGATCGCGCGGCCCGTTGCGAAGAAAAATCTGGCGGGACTGATCGACATCTATGCTGGAAATGCATGGCTTCGCGCCAATGCCAATCTGGTCATCGTCGCGGGGCTGAGACACGGCCCAGATAGCGGTGAAGCCGAACAGAATAAAGTCATCGGCGGCCTATTGTCGCGGCTGGATCGGCATGATCTGTACGGCAGTCTGGCCTTGCCCAAACGCCATAATCAGGACGATATCGCGGCGCTCTATGCTCTTGCGCGCGAAACGGGGGGCGTGTTCGCCAATCCCGCCTTTACCGAACCCTATGGCCTGACGATCGCAGAGGCTGCTGTTCATGGCGTGCCCGTCGTCGCGACGTGTCATGGCGGCCCGGCGGACATCGTCGCACGAATGGGCCATGGGATCACCGCGGACCCCCGCAATGCCAAAGCTTTTGCCGTCGCTATCCAGACTTTGCTGATGGATAGAAAAGCGTGGGATCGCGCCTCTCGCGCGGGAATGGACAACGCGCGGCGGTACGACTGGCACGGTTATGCAGCAAAATTCGTCGCGATCGCGCGGCGGCTTATCGAGCCCGCCCCCCTCCCCGCCCCCGCGGACCGCCTGCTATTATGCGACATCGACAATACCTTGACGGGATGCCCCGACGGCGCACGCGACATGGCGACGTATCTGGCGCAACAGCCGAAACTGGCGTTCGGCGTCGCGACGGGGCGCTCGTTACAGGAAGCGATCCGCTTGCTCGCCGAATGGCATCAGCCCGATCCGCGCGTGCTGATCACATCGGTCGGCAGCGAAATTTACTGGCGTCGCGATGGTGTGCTGCATCTCGATCGTGACTATGCGGCAACGATCGATGCCGGATGGGAGCCTGACAAGGTCGAACGGCTCCTATCGGACATCGTCGGCATCGATATCCAGCCGCCGGTCGAGCAGCGCCGTTTCAAGCGCAGTTGGTTCGTGCGTGATGCATCAGCCGTGGCTGCGGTGCGGGAACAGCTGTCATCGATGCCGGTACGGGTGGTCTTTAGTCACGGCCATCTGCTCGATGTGCTGCCGATCCGCGCAGGCAAAGGGGCGGCGATGGCATGGGTCGCGCAGCGCCTGAACATTCCGCGGAGTCACGTCTATGCGGCGGGCGATAGCGGCAATGATTTCGATATGCTCGATGCGTGCCGCAACGGCATACTCGTTGCCAACCACAGCGATGACCTGGGTGCGTTGATCGGACGCCCAACGATCTACGTCGCGCGCCGGTCGCATGCGGGGGGCGTCGTCGAGGCGATGCGCGCCTATGCCAAGCGGGTCGCGGCGTGAGGCGCGCGATAGGCTATTTCGTCCATCATCAAGGACGCGGCCATGCCGAACGCGCGGCGGCGATCGTCAACGCGATGACCCCGGATCATCCGGTAACGCTGTTCAGCGCGCGCGACGATATCTTCCCGCCGCTCGCACCACATGTCTCGATTCAGAAGATACCCTCGCTATTCGAAGCGCCCGACGATGCCGCTCCGGCACTGGCGATGGCGCGAACCCCCGCCACGCTGCACTGCGCGCCGCTCGGCTGGTCGAGCATCACACACGCGATCGCGACGATCACCGCGTGGTTCGATTCCGCTCGCCCCGCCCTGTTCGTGACCGACGTGTCGGCGGAATTGGCGCAGCTGGCGCGTATTGCGGGGATACCGTGCGTTACCGTTCTGCAACACGGCATTCGCGACGATATCGGACACATGGCCGCATATGAAAGCGCGATCGGCATACTCGCGCCCTATAACGCGGCCCTGGAACAGCCCGGTCGACCCGGCTGGATGCTCGACAAGATGCACTATGCGGGCGGGGTCGGCATCGACGCAGCCTC
>JAPKCG010000092.1 GCA_028823055.1 Sphingomonas bacterium | reverse complement strand
TTGATCGTGGCCGAGATTAAGGGCGATCAGGTCGAGCAGATCACCATGTTCGCCGGTCGCAGCATCGGTCCATTTGCCGGCGGCACCCTTGCCACGGTCGCCGCCCTTCAGACGGACATAAAGGCTGCGCCCCTTCGAGCCCTGGACATCACCGGCGAGCCAATAATGGCCTTCGCGGTGCCCGGCGGGGAGATAGGTGCGGCAGACCCGTTCCGCGTCGCGCGCGAGCTGGCGAGCAATATCGCCGACGGTTTCAGGCATGATGGCCTCCGTGACAAAGAAGGGGGCCCGCCTCGTCGGCGAACCCCCAAGGCTGAGACGGACCTTATTCGGCGGCCATCGCCAGCGGCTCGTCTTCCAGGTCCGAAGCATCATGAATGCCCACGTCGCTGTCGATGGCCGGTACGGCGCCGATGTTATCCGGGGCTTCGCCATCGGGTTCAACGGCTGCCGGCGTGCGCAGCGGCTCGGCCAGCCAGCCGCTGCCCTCGAGCAGGCGTTCGGCCTCCTTCGCCATGTCGCCCTTCTTCATCGTGGCGATTCGGTTGGCGACCTCACTGCCCTTGGCCTCCTCGACTGCAGCCACGATCCGGGCCTTGGTGACACGGCCCAGATAGTTGTCGACGCCCGCGCTCCAGCCGGCGCCAACCATGTCGAGGCCGGCTGCCCGCGCGACGATATGGCTGTTGGCGATCCGGCGCTCGATTTTATGCGGCGAGACGCGGCCGTCATTGTAGCGATTGCCCGGTTCCCACACCGCATTGATGCCGAACGACGCGCAATGCGCGAACAGCGCCGCCTGGTCGTCGCCATCGAACGCGATGAGCGCCTCCCAGAGCTGCTCGGCGTCATCGGGCAGGCGCTCTTTCCAGGCATCGTGCCGCCGCTCGATCGCCTTTGCCGAGATGCTGTCGTTGAGGCCGGGAGCATGAACCGACAGGCTGCCGCCCCGGATCGACACCTCCATGCAGCTCTCGACCTGCGTGTAGCGATAGAAGGTCTCGAGCGCGAAGGCATGCAGAACCGCCGCGAACGCCACCGTAGGATGCGCCGCGACGGCATCGCGGAGCGCCAGCGTGCGGTGGGTGGTGAGTTCAGTCATCAGTCGGTCCGGGAGCGGTTTGAGCAAGTCATCCTGCTCGTCTTCCTTCTCGACCATGGATGCCGCCGCACCGCCGATGCTGATGACGGTACGCTGCGGTTGGTCATCGTCGACTTCGCCGGGAAGGTTGTCACCGTCCGTCCCGCTGGCCTCCTCGTCGATGCCGGTCTCATCGGCCGGTTCGTCTTCGGGCCGGACGAACCCGCGCTCGACATAGAGCGAACCATCGCCATCGATGCTGATGAACACGCCTGCCCGAGCGACCTCGGACGGACCGTAGATCAGCGGGCGCGACACGAGCCCGGCGATCTCCTCGTCGATGGCCGTGACGCGTGCTTCGATCTCCTCGGGCACGTCGCCGCCGCCCGCCCATTCATCTTCGAGCGCATCGGCCTCGGCACGAAGCGAAGCGAGCTTCGCCTCATCGTCCTCGGTCAGGTCGGTCTGAACCCCCTGCAACTCGCGCAGGTCATGATCGTAGCCGTAGGAGAAGTCGACCGCGACCGCGATCCACTTCCAGCCCTCTTCGCCGATGCGGGCGGCCTCGGTTTGGAGCTTCTCGGCCACCAGCCGATCGAGCAGAGCGACATCCTGCAGCCAGCCGCCATCGTCGGTCTCGAACAGGTCGCGCAGCACGTGGCCGCCGGCGGCGACATAGGCATCGAGCCCGACGAAGCTGACGCGCTTGTCGGAGGCGCGCACCGCATCTTCAGTGAGCCTCGACCGAATGAAGTAGGGCTGCTTGTTATAGCTCGTCTGGAGCAAATCCCAGACCTGTTCCTGCCGCGCATGGTCCTCCGACACCGAGAAGGCCATGAGCTGTTCGAGGCTCATGCCGTCCTCGGCATAGACCTCGTGCAGCTTGGGCGAGACCGAGGCGAGCTTCAGCCGCTGCTTCACGACGGCCGGCGTCACCATGAAGGTGGCGGCGACCGTCTCGATGTCGGTGCCCCCCTGGACGAGCTGCTGCATCGCGCGGAACTGGTCGAGCGGATGCAGGGCTTCACGGTGCGTGTTTTCAGCCAGCGAGTCTTCCTCGGCGCTGATCTGGGCATCGTCGCGCACGATGCAGGGTACCGGTTGGGTTTTCACCATCCGCTTGCCCTTCACAAGCTGCTGAAGGGCTCGAAAACGGCGGCCGCCAGCCGGGACTTCGAACAGCCCGGTCTCGTTGCCCTCGACATCACGCTGCGGGCGAACGCTGAGGCTCTGAAGCAGGCCGCGGCGCGCGATGTCGGCGGCGAGCGTGTCGATCGACACGCCGGCCTTTACGCGCCGGACGTTGGCCTGGCTCAGCACCAACTGGCTGAACGGGATGTCGCGCGACGCATTGAGCGCGATTTTCACATGCTTGGTCATGGGTCTTCTCCATGACGGGCGGCCGGGAGACTCTCTCTCGACCCTCAACCCGTCATGGAGCCGGCGCAGCCCTCTCCCTCTAAGAGGAGGAGGACCGCGCCAACTCAGGCGGGACGGAAGCGGATCAGCGCGCGGCCGCCATCAGCTTGGCGGCCTTGCCCTCAAGTTCGAGCCGAGCGTCCTGATGCGGCTTGTCCCGCGCCAGCGCGGTGATCCCTTGGACGAAATCGAAAATGGAAGCCGGGGGTCGGCCTTCCTCGTCGAGAACGGTCGCGATGATCTTCTCGGTATCGGGCCGTGAGAAGCCGCGCTGGCGCAGAAAGCCTGTCCGATCCTCATCGGTGCGCGCGACAACGCGTTCGCGTGCCGCCTTGATGCCCGTGATGAACGGCATCGGCGAAGAGGTCGCGAAGGATTCCAGTGCGGGTGCCGCCTCGTGCGCGAAGCGGTTGGCGGCGAACTTGCTGTGGCGGATGCTGATCTCCTCGAAACCTTCGGCGCCCCAAATATTCCGGTTCATGCAGACGGCACGAAGGTAGAAGGAGGCCATACCGAGCGTCTTCGATCCCACCTCGCTGTTCCAGCAGTAGAAGCCGCGGAAATATAGGTCAGGATCCCCGTTTGGCAGACGCCCGGCCTCGATCGGATGGGCGTCATCGACCAGGAACAGGAAGACATCACGGTCGGATGCATAGAGCGTCGTCGTGTCCTTGGTGATCTCGATGAAGGGGTTGTGGGTCATGGTCGACCAGTCGAGAATGCCAGGCACCTTCCAACGCGTGTCGCCGGTGCCGTTGCCCGCGATCTTCATCACCGCCGCAACCAACTCGTGATCCCAGATGCGGCCATAGTCTGGCCCCGTGACCGCGCGCAGCTCGACACGGCCATCGTCCGTTTCCAGCGTCTTCATAAGCTCTGACCGGTGAGACAGCAGGCCGTGCTGCATGTTGATCCCGGCGAGCGGTCCCGGCAGTTGGCGCAGATAGCCCGATGGCGCGCCGACCAGGCTGCAGAGCTGACCGAACGACCAATGGGTTGGCGCGATAGGCTGGTCCCGACCCGGCAGGATCAGCGCGAGGTTCTCGACATCGTCGCGGCTCGCTTCGACCCGGACATCGCGCGTCTCCACGGTGCGAGCGGTCGCGCGCTCGGCACGACGCAGGACTGCGTCGTGGAGCGCCGACAGCGATAGATAGCGCTCATCATCGGGACGCGAGAACCACTCGGACGAGGCGCGGCCGATTCGTTCGCCGCGCGAGATGTCGACCTTGTACCCGCTGAGCTGGGCCGAGCGCGGCGCACCGGAGGCACGCGGATCGGAAAGGATAGTCGCCATGGGAAATCTCCATGACGGGCGCCGAGAGCCTCTCTCTCGACCTCAACCCGTCACGGCAATCGGCGCTCTCCTCTTCCTCTCGGGGCGTTGCGGGGCCTCCCGCAGGAAGGGGTCCGGCGAGACGCGGCTCGCCGGCAGGGGAAAGCTTTCCCCTCAAGGAAATAGCCTAAATTACGCCACTGGTACTCCCACGGCGCCGTATTACGCCGTTATTACTTTGGGCGGGCGCAGAGGCGGCGTAACAGCATCTTCTCCCCGTAGGGGTGGCTTATTCATTGATTTTGCGGGGGAAACTGGTGCTGCCGGTGAGGATTGAACTCACGACCTCAGCCTTACCAAGGATGCGCTCTACCACTGAGCTACGGCAGCACTGCCTGACGGCGGAAGGGGGCCTAGAGACGACGCGGGGCGGATTGTCAAGGTGCGCGGGTCGTGGTTAGGCGGATCGCGTCATGACCAGGGATCAGGAAAAGGCCGAACGGCTCGCCGCTGCGCTGCGCGCCAACCTCAGGCGGCGCAAGTCGCAGGCGCGGGCATCGGATGCCGAAAATGCCGCGGCATCGCCACCCGACTCATCGGCCGGGTCAGCGGGTGACGAAACTGCCCCCGACACCGACAGCGACTCCGGCAGCCTGATAGGCGACCGCTGAACTGGCGGCGAAAAAGCCGACGACCGCTGCGCCGATCAACGTTCGATGCGCGAACATTTTGATTCGAGCCATGCCTTATCCTCTCCAACAAGCACGGGGCCGAGTTTCTCGGTCACCCTGGCGTGATAGGCATTAAGCCACGACAACTCGTCATCGGTCAACAGGGCCGGATCGATCATCGTTCGCTCGATCGGCGCGAGCGTCAGCGTGTCGAAGCCGAGCATCGTGCGCTCCGGGTCGCCGCCCGCGATCGTGCGCTCGACGACATGGACCAGATTTTCGATCCGGATGCCGTATTCGCCGCCCTTGTAATAGCCCGGCTCGTTGCTGATCAGCATGCCCGCACGGATCGGCTCCATCGCCGCACCGCCCGGATAATTGGGCGCGGCGATCCGCTGCGGCCCTTCGTGCACCGCGAGGTAGCAGCCGATGCCGTGACCGGTGCCATGGCTGAAATCGAGCCCCGCCTCCCACAAGGGACGCCGCGCGAACGAATCGATATGACCGCCGACAGTGCCGTCGGGAAAGATCGCGGTCGCGATCGCGATATGCCCCTTCAGCACGCGGGTGAAACGATCGCGCATTTCCCCGGTCGGCTCGCCGATCGGCATGACGCGCGTGATGTCGGTCGTGCCATCGAGATACTGGCCGCCCGAATCGATCAGATAGAGCTGGCCCGGCAGGATCGGGGCGTTCGATTCCTCGGTGACATGATAATGCGGAATCGCACCATGCGCGCCCGTCGCCGAGATCGCATCGAAGCTGAGGTCGATGAGCTGTCCCGTCTCTTCACGGAACGCGCGCAGCCTTGCCGCCGCGCTCAGCTCGGTCTGGCTGCCATCGCCGCAATTTTCCTCCACCCAGCGCAGGAATCGCGTGATCGCGGCTCCGTCGCGAACGCTCGCGGCGTCATGTCCCGCAACCTCGACCGGGTTCTTGATCGCCTTCGCCAGCACGACCGGATCGCGTTTCGCCAGCACCTTCGCGCCACCTGAATCAAGCGCGTCGAAAATCGCGGCGACCGCGCGTTCGGGATCGGCGGCGACGCGCTTGCCCGCATACCCCCCCAGCGCGCCACCGAACGCCAGCCGGTCGTGGATGCGGACCGAATTGCCCAGATGCTGGACGACCGCGTCGTCGATCTTGTCGCCATCGATGAACAGGTCGGTCGCGCCGTCCGCGCCGACGATCGCATAGGCAAGCGAGACAGGGGTGTGGTCGACGTCCGCGCCGCGCACGTTCAAGGCCCAGGCGATCGAATCGAGCGCGGTCAGCACGACCGCGTCGGCGCGTTGCCCCGCAAGCCAGTCGGCGATGCCGGCACGCTTCGACGCCGAATTCTGCCCCGCCAGCATCTCGTCATACGCCACCAGCCGCGCCTTCGATGGCTGCGGCCGGTCGGGCCAGACCGCGTCGACCGGGTTGGTGTCGACCGCGACGAGTTCGGCACCGATGTCCGCCAGCGCCGCGCGTGCTTCATCGACCCAGGCGCGGGTATGGAGCCACGGGTCGTAACCGACGCGCGCGCCTTCCTTAGCGTGATTGCCCAGCCATTCGGCGACCGAGCTTTGCGGGACCGCGATATAGTCCCAATCGCTCCCATCGACCTGTTCGCGGACCTGGATCGTATAGCGGCCATCGGTAAAGATGGCGGCCTCGGCGGGCATGACGACGGCGCTGCCCGCCGACCCCTGAAATCCGGTCAGCCAGGCAAGTCGCTGCGCATAGGCGCCGACATATTCGCTCATATGTTCATCGGTCAGCGGCACGACGAAGCCATCGAGCCGGTCGCGCGCAAGTTGATCGCGCAGCGCGGCGAGGCGGTCGGAATAGGTGGACATGAAACGGCCTTTCACGGAAATGTCAGGATATGTTGGGCGCACGATTAGCCGGTTCGCCACCCGCGCGGCAACCACCCGCCCTCCGGCTATGTCGTCTCGATCGGGCGCAGCGCCGTGATAAGCGCCAGCAACGTCGCGCCCCCCGTCGGCAGCCACAACACCGCCAGTCCGAAGCCGAGATATGCCGCCGCCCCGATCGCGCCGCCCGCGATCAGCCCGCCCCACAGCATCGCGAACGGCACCCAGCCCCAGCGATCGCCCCCCGTCAGCGCGCGCGCCAGACGATGGCCGATCTTGACGAGCGTGCCGGTCATATAGGTGAGCCCGATCCGGACCTCGCCCCCCTGTTCGAACATCGCGTTGACCGCGCCCATCGCACTCGCCAGCACGATCAGTGCGACACGCGATCCTGTCAGCTCGCCGATCCCCGTCGCCACTGCGAGCTGTATCGCGACCAGTGTCAGCACTGCCGCATGACGCCGCCGTCCGCCGATCCGCGCGATGAGAAATCCGCCCGTCACCCCGGCGACAAACCCCGCGATCAGCGCGCCCGCCATCAGCGCCGCCTCCGTCTCCGCTGCGATGCCGACGCCCAGTCGCGTCGAATTGCCGCTCATGAACGACACGAAGAACCCGCCGCTCGCGAGATAGCCGACCGCATCGACGAATCCCGCGATGCCTGCCACCGCCACCGCAAGCCACCGCGCAGGTCGATCGAGATCCGTCACGCGCGCCCTCGTTCGTAAACCCCGATCAGCGAACCATGATAGGTCCGCTCGTCGATCGCGCGATACCCGACGCGCATCGCCAGCCGGATCGACGAGGCGTTGCCGGGGTCGATGATGCACAGCGTCCGCGCGATGTCGTGCGCATCCGTCCAATCGAGGATCACGGCGAGCGCTTCATGCGCATAGCCCTGGCCCTGCGCGTCGCGGGTCAGCGTCCAGCCCATTTCGGGCGCATCGAGCGGCGGCGCGATCTCTCGCTTTGCCTCGATCAAGCCGATCTCGCCCAGGATCGTGCCATCGCCTCGGTCACGCAGCACCCAGGCACCGTATCCGAACGCCGTCCACGTCCCGATCGACCGCAACAGGCGTATCCAGACCTCTTCGCGCGGGCGCGGTTTCCCGCCGATCATCGTATAGACCGCCGGGTCCGCCCACATCGCGGCAAGCGCATCCAGATCGTCGGTGCGATGCCCGGTGAGCGTCATACGCTCCGTCTCGATGATCGCGGCCGGCCCCATGAGGATCGTCTTGTAACACCGCCGCCGCACAGCGAAAGCGGTTCTATCGACCCGAACTTTACGATAGAGCGCATCGTCATGGGTTCGACGATTACATGCGATGTCGCGATCGTCGGTGCCGGGCTGGCGGGCGGGCTTGCCACACTGGCGATGCGCGCGCGCCACCCTGCCCTCGATATACGGCTGATCGACGCCGCGCACAGCGTCGGCGGCAATCATGTCTGGTCGTTTTTCGGCAGCGATGTCGCGACCCGCGATCGCTGGATCGTCGCCCCGCTCGTCGCACATGCCTGGCGCAGCTATGACGTCGCCTTTCCTGCGCATTCGCGCACCATCGATGCCACTTATTATTCGCTGACCAGCGACCGGCTCGATGCGGAGGTGCGGCGTTGCCTGCCCCCGCATGCGCTGATGCTCGGGCGAAGGGCGATCGGGGTATCGCCCCGCGCGGTCGTCTTTGCCGATGGCGATCGTATCGAGGCGCGCGGCGTGATCGACGCGCGTGGGACGGGTGATCTGTCGCTGCTCGATCTGGGCTGGCAGAAATTCGTCGGACGCGAATTGCGTCTCGATGGACCGCACGAGGCACCGACCCCCCGCGTGATGGACGCGACGGTCGAACAGATCGATGGCTATCGCTTCGTCTATTGCCTGCCCTTCGCTGCCGACCGGATGTTCGTCGAGGACACCTATTACAGCGACACGCCCGATCTCGATCGCGAGGCCCTGCGGACGCGCATCCACGATTATGCCGCCGCGCGCGGGTGGCGGGTCGGTCACGCGGCGGGCGAGGAATCGGGTGTGCTGCCGGTTGCGATGGGTGGCGATTTCGAGGCCTATTGGCGATCGGGCGGCGCAAAGGTGGCGAAGGCGGGGATGCGCGCGGGGCTGTTCCACCCGACCACCGGCTATTCGCTGCCCGATGCGGTCCGCACCGCCGCACTGCTCGCCGCGCGCACCGATTTCGACGGCGCATCACTGCATGAGGCGACGTATTCGCTCGCCGCAACCACCTGGCGGGAGCGCGGTTTCTACCGGATGCTCGATACGATGTTGTTTCGCGCAGCGGCGCCGGAGGAACGCTATCGCATCCTCGAACGCTTCTATCGCCTCTCCCCGGCGCTTATAGGCCGCTTTTATGCAGGACGATCGACGATGAGCGACAAGGCACGGACATTGACGGGGAAACCGCCGGTGCCGATCACCCGCGCGGTGCGCGCGATACTGGGAAGACGGCCATGAGGACGTGGGCATGAAGAGCGCGATTGTCATCGGGTCGGGCTTTGGCGGGCTGGCGCTCGCGATCCGGCTGCAATCGGCGGGCGTCGCGACGACGATCGTCGAATCGCGCGACAAGCCCGGCGGGCGTGCCTATTATTGGGAACGCGACGGCTTCACCTTCGACGCCGGTCCCACCGTCATCACCGATCCCGATTGCCTCAAGGAATTATGGGCGCTGACCGGGCGCGACATGGCGGAGGATGTAACGCTCGAACCGGTCACGCCCTTTTACCGGCTCAACTGGGCCGACGGCACCAATTTCGATTACAGCAACGACGATGCCGCGCTGAAGCGGGAAATCGGCAAGCTCGATCCTGCCGATATCGACGGCTACGCCAAATTCCTCGATTATTCCGCTGGCGTCTATCGCGAGGGCTATGAAAAGCTCGGCCATGTCGCGTTTCTCGACTTCGCCTCGATGATCAAGGCCGCGCCCGCGCTCGCCAAATATCAGGCGTGGCGGTCGGTCTATTCGATCGTCTCGAAATATATCCGCAACGAGAAACTGCGCCAGGCGCTCTCGTTCCACACGCTGCTCGTCGGCGGCAACCCGTTCACGACCAGCGCGATCTACGCGCTCATTCACAAGCTCGAAAAGGACGGCGGCGTCTGGTTCGCCAAGGGCGGCACCAACCGCCTCGTCGCGGGCATGGTGACGCAGTTCGAACGGATCGGCGGCACGATGCGGCTGGGCGACCCCGTCACCAGCATCGAGACGTTGGGCGACCGCGCGACCGGGGTCACGACGCAGAGCGGCTGGCATGGCGAGGCCGACGCCATCGCCGCGAACAGCGACATCATGCACACCTATCGCGACCTGCTGTCGGGATCGCGCAGCGCGCAGCGGACGCGCACCAGCCTCGAGCGCAAATCCTATTCACCCTCGCTCTTCGTCGTCCATTTCGGGATCAAGGGGACGTGGCCGGGGATCCCGCATCACATGATCCTGTTCGGCCCGCGCTATAAGGGGCTGCTCGACGACATCTACAACCACGGCATCCTGTCGGAGGATTTCTCGCTCTACCTCCATCACCCGACCGTCAGCGATCCCGCGCTG
>JAPKCG010000543.1 GCA_028823055.1 Sphingomonas bacterium | reverse complement strand
GTCGATTTCGATGCGCTGCCGGCATCGGCAGTTACCGCGTCGGCGCTGGACGATGATGCTTTCGTACTTTGGGATTATATTGGCAACAACGAGGCGCTTGTGCACGAGATCGGCGACAAGGCGACTACAGATGCCGCTTTCGAGCGCGCCGATCACGTCATTGAGCAGCGGTTCAATATTTCGCGGGTGCTCGGCAACGCCATGGAAATGCGTGGCTGTCTCGCGATCCACGATGCGCGAGCCGACCACTACACGTTGCGCGCGCCGATCCAGCACCCCTGGCTCGCCCGCAGAATTCTGGCGGGCAATATTATTGGCGTCGAGGAACTGCAGGTCCGCGTAATCACGCCCGATGTCGGCGGCAGTTTCGGCATCAAGGCGAATGTATACCCGGAATACCTGATCGCTTTGTTCGCGGCGAAAATGACGGGCCGGCCAGTCAAATGGATGAGCGACCGCAGCGAGGGCTTTCTCAGCGATTTTCACGCGCGCGACAACGCCGCCGATGCCGCGCTGGCGCTGGATGCAGAGGGCAATTTTCTCGGTTTCCGGCTGCGTAATCTGGTCAATATCGGCGCCTATTTCTCGCCCATCGGATCCGGTCCGGCGACCAATAATTTGGGCTCTCTGTCCGGCGTCTACACCACGCCGGCGGCCTATGTCGAAGTCGTCGGTGTGTTTACCAACAGTCACCCGACAGCGCCGTATCGCGGGGCGGGGCGGCCGGAAGCGGCCTTTATCATAGAGCGGCTGATCGATATCGCGGCGCGGGAGCTGTCGTTCGACCCGGTCGAGCTGCGCCGCCGAAATATAATCCCGGTCGATGCGCTGCCATTCAAAACGTCGCTGACCTTTACCTATGATTCCGGTGAGTTCGAAAAGAACATGGACGACGCCATCGGCCTCGCCGACCGTGACGGGTTCGCTGCAAGACGCGCTACCTCCGACGCAAACGGAAAACTGCGGGGCCTCGGCATCGCCAACGCGATTGAACGCGCCGCCCCTCCGGGCATGGAGACGGCGGAGCTTCGGTTCGATCCCAGCGGTACGGTGACTATCCTGTCGGGCACGACGGCGCAGGGGCAGGGGCACGTTACGATGTATACGCAGCTTCTGTGCGACAAGCTGGGGATGGAGCCTGAACAGGTACGGGTTATCGAGGGCGATACCGACCGGCTGGCCTTCGGGTTCGGCTCGGGCGGGTCCCGATCGTCGGCGATGGGAACGGCCGCGCTAATGATGGCGGCCGACAAGGTTATCGCCAAGGGGCGCGAGATCGCGGCACATATATTGGAAGCTTCCGTCGACGATATTGAATTTGCCGAAGGCAGGTTCACCGTTGCGGGCACCGACCGGGACGTTCCGCTGAGCAAGGTCGTCAGTGCAGCATTCGCGCCGCTCACCCTGCCGCCGGGTGTCGAGCCCGGTCTGGCGGAGCAGGCGGCTTATCGCGGCGATCTGCCGAGCTATCCGAATGGCTGTCATGTCTGCGAGATCGAAATCGATCCTGAGACCGGCACCACGGAAGTGCTGAACTATGTCGTCGTCGACGATTTCGGCACCGTGCTGAACCCGATGCTGGTCAAAGGCCAGGTGCATGGCGGTGTCGCGCAGGGACTGGGCCAGATCCTGCTGGAAAACACCGTCTATGATTCCGACGGTCAGCTTCTGACGGCATCCTTTATGGATTACGGCATGCCGCGTGCGGACAATTTTTCCAATTTCGTCATCCAGACCAACAGCGTGCCGACCAAAACCAATCCGCTCGGCGTCAAAGGCGTCGGTGAGGCCGGGGCCGTCGGCGGCATGCCTGCCGTGATGAATGCCGTGATGGATGCGATAGCCCCGCTGGGTATCCGCGATTTCGATATGCCGGCAAGCCCGGCGCGTATCTGGGCGGCGATCCGTGATGCGCGGAGCCAAGGACAACAGGCATGACAACCGAGCTGAATAGTCTCTCTGCAAGCGCAATTGCCACCGGCGTTGCCGATGGCACCTTCACCGCAGAGGCGGTCACGGCAGCCTGTCTCGACCACATTGCCGCCCGCGAA
>JAPKCG010000542.1 GCA_028823055.1 Sphingomonas bacterium | reverse complement strand
CGCCAGCTTCACCAGCCAAATCGGTGACTGGCTGACCCGAACGGCCGAAACGGTCTTCACCATGCCAAGCCAGCTGAGCTACTCCACCAACGGTATGGTCTACGGCGCGCGCCTTCTCGATGCGACGCGCAACTTCCAGATTCGGGATGCAGAGTTCTCGACCAACCTGTCGTCGCATTTCAAAAACTGCGTCTTCGGCGACATCATGCTTGGCCAGAAGTCGATGACCGATCTCGCCGCTTCCAAGGATCTGTGGGCAAGTATGGGGCCTGGCTCGGCCGCCCGGTCGCAACCGTGGATTGAGCGCTCAGGCGCAGCGACTGAAAGCAGCATCGTGACCTGCCGTCAGGCCTACGACATGCTCAACGGCAGCTGGCATTCGATGATCGAGGCGCACACGCCAATCTGGTCGAAGGAGACCTACCCAAAGCTGTCAACGTCTGTCGCCTCTGCCAAGCTGCGGTCCGACGTCCCGATCGTCAATCAGGCGTTCCTCGCCTCGAGCGCGAATTACGAATCCATCATTCGTCAGAACACCGCGATCAACGCCTTCATGATGGCGCGTGACGGTATGTCAGGTGGCCCCGGCGCTGCCTCGATCGACACATTCGCTACCACGCGTGCGGACATCCAGGCGCGCAACACCTACAACTCAATCGCACAGCAGGCGATGAGCTGGGTCCCGATCCTCAACATCGTGCTGACCGTTGTTTTTTACGCGATGTTTCCGGTCATATTCCCGCTGTTCCTGATGCCTCAAACCGGCGTCGGCGCGCTCAAGGGCTACATCACCGGGTTCTTCTATCTGGCCGCCTGGGGGCCCCTGTACGTCATCCTCCACATGATCTGCATGTCGCGTGCGACGGGAGCGGCACAGGGCGTGGCCGAGGGCGGCATGTCCCTCGGGACCTATGCTGGGATCGGTGCGGTCAACGCGGAGACGGCGACGATCGCCGGCTTCATGCTGATGTCTGTGCCGTTCCTTGCAGCGGGTCTCGCTAAGGGGGCGATGAGTATCTCCGGTCAGGCGACGTCGGTCCTCTCGCCGGCACAGAACGCCGCTGAAGCGGCCGCGGCCGAGCAGACGACTGGCAACTACAGCTACGGCAACACCAGCTTCGCCAACTCGACGTCGAACATGCGGCAGAGCAATCAGTGGTCGGATGCACCGACGTTCTCGTCGGGCGGCATGGCATCAAGCTTCCGGCACGACAACGGCGCAACGACCAACGCGTTTGGCGATGGCCAGAACGTCTATGACACTAGTAAGGCGATCTCGAACCTGCCCTTCAACGCCTCGACTATCCAGTCGGCAATGGCGACAGAAAGTCGGCAAGCGGCCACGGCTGCTCGCATCGCCGACGGATTCGAACAGGCCAGCAGGACGGAGACGCAACATTTGGAGGCACTGCGTAACGGACATTCTTGGTCCAATAGTGACTCCACAGCGTTTGGAGCTAGCGTAGGAACAAGGGGTGGCACCACGGTCGAGGCGTCCGATCGGCGCGGCGTTCAGCAGCGCGGCGGCATTGAAATGCGCGAGCAGACCGGTGCTGGTACCAGCCAACAATATACCGAGTCCAAAACAACGGCGGACGCCGGGCAGCGTAGCATCGGCGGCACGTTAGGCCTGAGCGGTAGTGCAAGAGCTGGCCTCGGATCGTCGAACACGGGTGCGGGCCTCGGAGCAAGGCTTGAGGGCACCGCAGGCTACAATCGCTCGTGGACGAACACCGATAACACCAACGACTCTAATTCTTCGCAACGAAGCCACGATAAGACAACGTCTGCGACAGGTGGTTTAAGCGCAGATCACTCCGTTGGGTCGGGTGTCACAACTCAGGATGGCAAATTTTACCAGGAAGACTCGTCTAGGCGTTCTGAGCAGAGTGAAGCGCGTACCCGGTCGATCGAAGAGTCTCAAAGCAAGATCCAATCCTACAACGAGCAGGCGCGCCATTATCGTGAGCTATCTCGTTCGCTTGAGCAGCATGCCAGCTATTCCGAAAATAATGGCTTCAACCTGTCGCAGGATCTTCGGCAGGACCTAGCT
>JAPKCG010000541.1 GCA_028823055.1 Sphingomonas bacterium | reverse complement strand
ACGAAGGCGGCATCGCCAACATGCGCTATTCGATCAGCAACACCGCCGAATATGGCGACATCGTCACCGGCCCCCGGATCATCACCGATGAGACGAAGAAGGAAATGAAGCGCGTTCTCGACGATATTCAGTCGGGCCGCTTCGTCCAGAAATTTGTTCTCGACAACCGCGCGGGCCAGCCCGAGCTTAAAGCCAGCCGCAAGCGCGCCGCCGCGCATCCGATCGAAAAGGTCGGCAGCGAACTGCGCGCGATGATGCCTTGGATCGGCAAGAACGCACTGGTCGACAAGGACAAGAACTAACGTCCGACCCCGCGCCGGAAACGCAGCGTTGCGGTTCTGGCGTTTGACGAATGGCGGCGGCGGGGCCAGCATGGGCTACATCCAACAGGAGTTTCCCATGCGCCTCGCCCTTCCTTTTCTCGTCGCCCTCGCTGCGGTTCCGGCCATTGCGCAAATGCCTTCCGCCCCCCCGGGGTCGAATAACGTCGCCGCGATTTCGGGCGGAACGTACACCGCCGATACCAACCATACCCAGGTGATCTGGACGCTCGATCACATGGGCTTCACGCCCTATACCGGGCTGTTCGGTGATATTTCGGGCACCTTGTCGCTCGATCCGCAGAATCTCTCGGCAGCCAAGGTGAGCATGACGATTCCCGTCGCCAAGGTGACGACCGCAGGCGGTCTCAGCCAGCATCTGCTGCGCGCGGGCAAGGACGGCGGCAAGCCCGATTTCTTCGGCCCCTCACCCGCCGATGCCACCTTCGTATCAACCAAGGTCGTCGCCAAGGGCACGACCGCGACGATCACCGGTAATCTGACGCTCAACGGCGTGACCAAGCCGGTAACGCTCGCCGCGAAATTCTACGGCGCGGGCAAGGCACCGCAGATGATGGGCGGCAAGGAAAATGTCGGCTTCACCGCAACCGGCGACATCATGCGCTCCGATTTCGGTCTGGGCTATTTCGCGCCCGTCGTGTCGGACAAGGTCCATCTCGACATCGTCGCCGCTTTCCAGAAGTAATATCGTCGGGCGGGGTGGACAGCGACCACCCCGCCATCGTATCGGTCACCGTAATGACTATGGTGATCGGCCTTACCCTGCGACTTACGCGCCCTTAGGCGCGAGACCGATCCCGTTCGGGCTTTGCCCGCACGACGCGCCTAAGGGCTGACCGACGACCCTCCCGAATTCCCGGAAGACAGGCCATGCTGCGCGACCCCTCGACCAAATACCGACCCTTTCCCACGATCGATTTGCCGGACCGGCAATGGCCCTCACGCACGATCACGCGACCGCCACGCTGGTTGTCGACCGATTTGCGCGACGGCAATCAGGCATTGATCGATCCGATGGATGCGGAAAAGAAAACGCGCTTGTTCGACTTGCTCGTCCGCGTCGGCCTCAAGGAGATCGAGGTCGGCTTCCCCAGTGCGGGCGCGACCGAATTCGACTTTATCTCCGGCCTCGTTCGGAATGAGAGGGTTCCAGAGGATGTCGCGATCCAGGTCCTGACCCAGTCGCGCCGCGACTTGATCGAGACGAGCTTCGCCAGCCTCGACGGTGCGCATTCGGCGATCGTCCACCTTTACAACGCCGTCAGCCCGGCGTGGCGCAAGATCGTGTTCGGCATGACCCGCGACGAAGTTCGAGAGATCGCGATCGCTGGGGCCAAGGTGCTGCGCGACGAGGCATCGAAACGCCCGAACACCAAATGGCAGTTCGAATACAGCCCCGAAACATTTTCGACCGCCGAACTGGATTTTTCGGTAGAGGTCTGCGCTGCGGTGATGGACATCCTGCGCCCGACACCCGAGGCACCGATCATCCTGAACCTGCCCGCGACGGTCGAGTGCGCAACGCCTAATGTTTACGCCGACCAGATCGAATGGTTTGCCGCGCATATCCCCAATCGCGATGCCGTCGTCATCTCTCTCCACACGCATAACGATCGGGGCACCGGCGTCGCCGCGGCGGAGCTTGGGTTGATGGCGGGCGCCGACCGGGTCGAGGGCTGCCTGCTCGGCAATGGCGAGCGAACGGGCAATTGCG
>JAPKCG010000091.1 GCA_028823055.1 Sphingomonas bacterium | reverse complement strand
ATTCTCCGCGAAACCGATCACGCTCGACATGATGGCGGGCGGCGGGTCGATGAGCCCCAAAATGGCGACCGCGCTCAAGATCGCCGGCGCGAGCCGGTTCAATATCGTCATTTCGGGCGGTACGGGTTCGGGCAAGACGACGATGCTCAATGCCCTGTCGAAGATGATCGATCCGGGCGAACGCGTGCTGACGATCGAGGATGCCGCCGAATTGCGGTTGCAACAGCCGCATTGGCTCCCGCTCGAAACGCGGCCCGCCAATCTGGAAGGTCAGGGCGAAATCTCGATCCGCGATCTCGTCAAGAACGCGCTGCGCATGCGTCCCGACCGGATCATCCTCGGCGAAATTCGTGGCAGCGAATGTTTCGACATGCTCGCCGCGATGAATACCGGCCATGACGGATCGATGTGCACGCTCCACGCCAACTCTCCGCGCGAGGCGCTGGCGCGGATGGAGAACATGGTCATGATGTCTGACATCAAGGTGCCCAAGGAAGCGATCAGCCGCCAGATCGCGGATTCGGTCGAGCTGATCATTCAGGTCAAGCGCCTGCGCGACGGGTCGCGCCGCGTCACCAACGTGACCGAAGTGATCGGCATGGAAGGCCCGGTCATCGTCACGCAGGAATTGTTCAAGTTCGAGTATCTCGACGAAAGCGCGGACGGAAAGATCATCGGCGAATATCGTTCGATGGGCCTGCGCCCCTATACGCTCGACAAGGCCAAGCAATATGGCTTCGACAGCGCGTATCTGGAAGCGTGCCTGTAACGATGGCGGTCACGACGGTTCCGGCGGCGCGGCCGACGAATGCCTTGTCCGGCACGACCTTGGCCCCCGATCGGGCGTCTATCGTGCGGATCGCGCGGGCCGTATTGACGCCGGCACTGATCGTCCTGTTGCCGCTATGCGTGTTCCTCGCCTTCTTTCATCCCGAAATTCTGCGGATCGGCAATTTCGGCTGGTTGCTGGACGGCACCGACAATGGCGAGAATGCGCTCGGCGCACATGCTTATTGGCATGATGCTGGCGCTGGTGCGTCGCTCAAGACGATGCTGCTCAATGCGCCGGAGGGAACGCCGGTCCTCTATACCGACAGCAACCCGCTGCTGACGCTGATCGCCAAGCCGTTCGCGGCGCTGATGCCGATGGGCGCGCAGCTCGTCGGGCCGTTCATTCTTTTCAACCTGGTCATGCAGACGTTTTTCGCCTGGCTGCTGCTGCGTCGCCGGGCACCGGGAACGCTAGCCTTGTGGGCGGGGGTGGCCTTCCTCGCCTTTCCTCCGACGCTCTTGCATCGTTATCTCCACGTCAATCTGATGGCGCATTGGACCATCCTCGCCGCGCTGTGCCTGTTTCTCGATCGGAAGCGGAGCCGCAAGCCCGTCTGGTGGGCGGGACTCATCGCGATGACGGCGATGATCCACAGCTATCTGTTGTTCATGGTCGCCGCGATCTGGGCCTCCTCGCTGCTCGCGCGCTTCGTCGCGGGCGACCGTCGTGAGAAGCTCGCGACGGTGGTGCAGTTCGGTGCGATTATCGCGATGGTGGGCATCCTTGCCCGCTGGCTGGGCGTCGGCGACCAGATGACGACGGCGACCTATGGCGCGTTCCGGATGCCGATCGACGCCCTGTGGAATCCAGGCGTCAAGTCCTACAACGCATTGTTGCCGAGCAGCGAATATGGCGCGGCGCACTGGTTCGAGGGATTTCAATATCTCGGTCTTGGCGGCTTGTTGCTGATCGCGCTTGCCTTTGTCGTCGCGAAAACCCGCACGCCTGGCGATGGCGAGGTTGCGGACAATAAACGCCTGCGCGACCTTGCGCCCGCGCTGTTGACGCTCGCGATCCTCGCGGTCGCTCAATTATCGCTGCCGCCGATCGCGATGGCCCTGCTCGATCCCATTCGCGCGTCGGGTCGGCTGTTCTGGCCCGTCGGCTATGTCATGATGCTCGTCGCACTGCTCGCCATCTATCGCCTGCCCGCACGGCAGGCGGGACTGGCGCTGCTCGCACTGATCGCTGTTCAGGCCGTCGATCTGCGCGGGATGGCGGACGCGGTGCGCGATCGCAGCGCACGGATCGCGGGGTCGCAGCCGTTTGATCGCACCCCCGATCCGCGTTGGGATGACGTCATCGCCGATGCGCAATCGGTGGCATTCATGGGTGCCGACGTGACCGACGAGCTTGGGTTGTTTCAGGAAATCGCCTGGCGCGCCGTCGATGCGGGAATTCCCGTCAGTAACGTCTATGCCGCGCGCATCAGCCGGGCGAGCATGAAGCGCAGCCGCGACGAGGACGCGGCGTTCGCACGCGGTGCGCTCGTTCCGGGCCGCCTTTATGTCATGCTGGTCGATAAACCCGTGCCGCAGGCGGTGGACGTACCCACGATGACGATCGACGGCACGACCGTCGTGCTGCCAAGAGGTCGCGACTGATCCAGCCATTTCGTCGCGTCGCGTTACACGATATGAGCGGCGTGATGATCCGCATTCCGATAGCAATGTTTGTTCTGGCCCTGTCGCTCGCCGTTGGCGTTGCGTGCTCCGTATCGGCGCAACGCCCCGAAAACGACGGCATTGTCACGCTGGCTTCGGATGCGGAAACGCGCTGGGTGCCGTTCGACCTGACGCCGGGCAACCAGATCCGTTTCCAGATGAGCGTCGATGGCAAGCCCGTCACCGCGATCCTCGATACCGGCGTCAGTTATTCGGTCATCGCCCGGCAATCCCACGCGGTCGATGCCACCCGGGTGCGCAGCAACGGCAGCGCGACCGCTATCGGCGGTGCGGTGCCGATCGGCTGGATGGCGACGAAAACACTACGCATCGGCGGGCTCGACCGCACCGGCGGTGGGCTGAGCGTCGCCAATCTTCCCGCACTCGCGACGGGCAGCGCGCGGGCGGTCGATCTGCTGATCGGGCGCGACATCACGGGCGATCAGGCGCTCGACATCGATTATCCCAACCACCGGTTTCGGCTGATCGCATCGGGGCGAATGCCGTTTCGCGGCGCGGTCGCGCCACTGACGGTCAGCCCCGGACGCCGTTTGTACGAAAGCGCGATCACGCTGGGTGGCCGCCGCCTGTCGCCGGTGGTGATCGATACCGGTGACGGTTCCGCGATCACCGTGTCCGCCAGCGCCTGGCGCACCGCCGCGCCCAAGGGCGTCAGCACGACGAGCGCGGTGTCGTTCGGGCTCGCCGGTCCGACCGTCAACGAACTTGCCGTGGTCCCCGACGTTCGCGTCGGCGGTAATGCCGGGCGCGATGCCGAAGTACGGATCGAACCGAAGGGCGGGTTTTCCGACACGATCGGCGTGGCCGGGCGGATCGGATCTGGCTTCTTCCAGCGCTATCGCGTGCTGCTCGATCCGGCAGCGGGACGCATGGTGCTCGCGCCCGGCAAGGATGCCGACGACCCGATCCTGCGATCGACGAGCGGCCTTCTGGTCGGTATTGAACCCGACCCGACCCCAGCCCGCCTGAAAGTCCTCCACGTCATGCAGGGCAGCCCCGCCGCCGCCGCCGGATGGCGCGATGGCGATGAGATTTGTTCGGTGGATGGAAATCGGATCATGTCGGATTACGCCGCCAGCCCGCTGGCGCGCTGGTCGGTCGGAACGCCGGGACGCGTCGTCAGGCTGGGGCTGTGCAGCGGCACGACACGCGCGCTGACGCTCGCCAGCTTTTACTGACTCGGCACGTGATGCTGCGCACGCGCTGGCAGGCGATCGCGACGATCCTTTTTGCCGCAGTGCTGCTGCGCACATGGGACATCGGCGACCCGATCATTCATGTCGACGAGCAATATTACCTGCTCGTCGGCGACCATTTGCTGCATGGCGCGGTGCCGTTCGTCGATATCTGGGATCGCAAGCCGATCGGGCTGTTCCTGCTCTACGCCGCGATCCGCTTGCTGCCGGGCGATGGCATCGTCGCCTATCAGATCGTCGCGATGCTGTTTGCGGCGCTGACCGCGTTGCTCGTCGCGAAGGGCGGGCGGATGCTCGGCGCGTCGCGTGGCGGCGCGGTGACGGCGGGGATCGCCTATCTCATCATGCTCGAACTGCTCGGCGGGCGCGGCGGGCAGGCGCCGGTCTTTTACAATTTGCCGATGACATTTGCCGGGCTATTGACGCTGCGCCTGCCCGATCTAGCGCAGCGGCGCGCGCACGATGCGATCATCGTCAACGGCCTGGCCGCGTGCCTGCTCGCAGGGCTGGCGATCCAGATCAAATATACCGCCGCGGTCGAGGGCGCGTTTTTCGGGACGGCGCATCTGTGGTTTCTGATCCGCGCGCGGGCGCGCTGGCCGCTTGTCGGCGTGGCGACGCTTGGCTGGGCGGCGGCGGGGCTCGGCCCGACCGCGACCGTGCTTGGCTGGTATGCAGAGCATGGGTTGTTCGCGCCATTCTGGTTCGCCAATTTCGCCTCGATCGGATTGCGCGCGGGGTATCCGGTGGGGCAGCTGGCGATGCGACTGCTCGGCATCGGGGCGCAGCTGTCACCGCTCGTCGCGGGCGTCATCCTGGGCTGGCGCTGGCGTTCGGACAGCGCGCGGTTCGGCGTCGCGTTTGGCTGGCTCGCCGCGGCAGTCATCGGATTTGTCGCGATCGGGACGTTTTTCGATCACTATGCGCTACCGCTGATCGCCCCGCTCGCGATCAGCGCCGCGGTCGCGATGGGCCGATCCGGGCGGCTTGCGATCGCAACATTGGGATTGAGTCTGGGGCTGTGGCTGGTCGAAACACTCGTCCGCCCCGACGATGCTCCGGGGGCACGTGTGGTGGCCCGGATCGTCGCCGCGAACCAACGCGGCCAATGTCCCTATGTCTTTATCGGCGACACGATCACCTATCGCCTGGCCGATGCATGTTTGCCGACCCCCTACGCCTTCCCGAATTTCCTCGCCTATACGACGGAACAGGGCGCGATGGGGATCGATGAGGCAGCCGAGGTTCGCCGGATCCTGAAGGGCCGCCCGCCAGTGATCGTCACCTCGGATCGCCAGCTCGATATATGGAATCGCGACAGTCTCGCGGCGGTCAATCGCGCACTCGCCACCGACTATCGCCGGGTGATGACGGTATCGCGCAGCAATTGGCACACGATCGTCTATCTGCGCCGCGACCTGCAATTCAGGCGTTGAACGCGATCGTCCCGGCCATCGCCGCCGCGATCAGCGCGAACATCTGCACGGTCCGCCAGTCGACAAAGCCAATCCGGTCGAGATCCGCACGCCGCGTCCGTCGCCAGTCGACGACGCCCGCAAGCACCGCGATCATCACCGCCGCTGCGGTCGCGATCCACCATGCCAGGCCAGCGGGACCGACCCCGCCCATCGCGTCAGTCGTCCAGTTTTTCGATCTTTTCGTTCAACCGCTGCAATTCGGCTTTCAGCGCGGCGATTTCCTGATCCTTGCTCGCCTCCGTCGATCCGGACGCCGCATTACCGGGCGCAGCGCCCGGCTTGAAAACGCTCGATGCCGCTTCGAGCATTGCCATGTTGCGCTTCGCCATTTCGGCGAAGGGGGAGTTGGCGAACGCCCCCTCGACCGCGGATTTGAATTGCTGCTGATTGACGCGAAAACTATCCATCGACGCTTCGAGATAGCCGGGCACCATCTTCTGCATCGAATCGCCGTACATCGAGATCAGCTGGCGCAGGAAATTGACCGGCAGCATCGTTTCGCCGCGGCTTTCCTCTTCCATGATAATCTGCGTCAGGACATTGTGCGTGATGTCGGCATCGGTCTTTGCATCGACGACCTTGAACTCGCGCCCCTCGCGCGTCATCGCGGCGAGATGGTCGAGCGTGATGTAGGAAGAACTTTCGGTATTGTAGAGCCGACGATTCGCATATTTCTTGATGATGACGACGCCGTCACCCGAACTCTGCTTTTTCATACGGTCTCCCATCCGTGACTGACCTTATCCCTATACGCGAAAATGCGGCACCGCAACACAGCCCCCGCCCGCTCCCCCTGTTTCTCGCGATGTTGCGCAGCGAGACGTTGGGAAGGCCTGAAGAATTCACTGCCGCGATGACGGGATTGGCGGCATATCAAACCGCCAATCGCCCCTCTTTTCGCGCAGCAATAACGGCGGTGCAGCATGTCGGTCGGGTCACCCTGTACGATTGCGGCGGCGCGGTGGCTGCACGTCCCGTCATCCTCGTGCCCTCGTTGATCAATCCTCCCTATATTCTCGACCTGCCGGGCGCATCCCTGGCACGCGCGATGGCGGCAGCGGGGTTGCGCCCGCTGCTTGTCGACTGGGGCACGCCGGATGGTGCCGACGCCGAACAGGATGTCGGCGCGCACGCTGCGGATATGCTCGTGCCGTTGATCGAATCGCTTGCCGAGCCACCCGTGCTGGTCGGCTATTGCCTCGGCGGCACGATCGCGACCGCCGCCGCCGCGCTCGCACCGGTTGCGGGCCTCGCGACCCTCGCCGCGCCGTGGCGCTTCACGGGCTATGGCAGGGCGCGCGAGACGATGATCGATCTGTGGCAGCATGCCGAACCCGGCTGCGCCGCGCTGGGGCTGGTGCCGATGGAGGTGCTGCAAGCCGGGTTCTGGCGCCTCGACCCGGCACGGACCGTGGCCAAATATGCCGCCTTTGGCCGCATGGACCCCGATAGCCAGGCTGCGCACGCCTTCGTGCGGCTGGAGGATTGGGCGAATGCGGGCGCACCGCTGCCCTTCGCGGTCGGGCGCGATCTGTTTGAAACCTTTGTGCGGGACGATGCGCCGGGCAGCGGGACGTGGCGCGTCGGCGGGACCATGATCGACCCGCGCGCGCTTCACTGTCCGACCGTCGAATTCGTCTCGCTCACCGACCGCATCGTCCCCGCTGCCTCAGCCGCAGGGCTCGCCGACCGGCGCGACCTCGCCATCGGTCACGTCGGCATGATCGTCGGATCGCGCGCGCGCGCCTCGTTGTGGCAGCCGCTGCTGGACTGGATCGAACAGCTCGCACCATCTAGATAGGCGACGAACAAGGAGAAGATTCATGCCCGACATCGTCATCACCGCCGCCAAACGTACCCCCGTAGGCAGTTTCCTGGGTGCCTTTGCCGGGACACCTGCGCATGAGCTCGGGCGGATCGCGATCGAGGCAGCGCTCGAACAGGCGGGCGTGAAGGGTGAGGATGTATCCGAAGTCATTCTCGGCCAGGTGTTGACCGCGGGTCAGGGTCAGAACCCCGCGCGGCAAGCGTCGATGGCGGCGGGCATCCCCAAGGAAATTCCCGCCTGGGGCGTCAACCAGGTCTGCGGCTCCGGCCTGCGTGCGGTGGCGCTCGCGGCCCAGGCGGTCGCGACGGGCGATGCGACGATCGTCGTGGCGGGGGGACAGGAATCGATGTCGCTCTCGGCGCACGCGCAGAATCTGCGTGGTGGGACCAAGATGGGCGATGTCAGCCTGGTCGACACGATGGTGAAGGATGGCCTGACCGATGTTTTCAACGGTTACCACATGGGGATCACCGCCGAAAACCTCGCCGAGCAATATCAGGTGAGCCGCGCCGAGCAGGACGATTTTTCCGTCGCTAGCCAGAACAAGGCGGAAGCCGCACGCGGATCGGGCCGGTTCAGGGACGAGATCGCACCCGTCACGATCAAAGGCCGCAAGAACGATACGGTCATCGAGGATGACGAATATATCCGTAGCGGCGTGACGATCGACAGCGTGTCGGGTGTCCGCCCCGCGTTCAAGAAGGACGGGACGGTCACCGCCGCCAATGCGAGCGGCCTCAACGACGGTGCCGCCGCGCTGGTCATCATGACGCGCGAAGAGGCGGAAAAGCGTGGCAGCACGATCCTTGCGACGATCAGGAGCTGGGCAAGCGCGGGCGTCGACCCGTCGATCATGGGGATCGGCCCTGTCCCCGCGTCCAAGCGCGCGCTCGAAAAAGCGGGCTGGACGATTGCCGATCTCGATCTGATCGAAGCGAACGAAGCCTTCGCCGCGCAGGCGCTTTCGGTCGGCAAGGAGCTCGGCTGGGATGCCGACAAGGTCAACGTCAACGGCGGCGCGATCGCGATCGGCCACCCGATCGGTGCCAGCGGCGCGCGCGTCCTGACGACGCTCATCTACGAAATGCAGAAGCGCGATGCGAAAAAGGGCCTCGCGACGCTTTGCATCGGCGGCGGCATGGGCATCGCGATGTGCGTGGAACGGTAGGGGAGCCACCTGCTCAGCGAATTGACCTGACACAGCATAAAAAAAAGGCCGCCCCACCGGACGGCCTTTTTCTATTCAGACGTGATCGATCAGTAATTGATCCGCGCGCTCATCACAAAACGCCGACCGAGCAAGTCAACGTTATTGGTGGTTACTGGTACATAACCACCATAATATGGAAAGGCGCGTTTGTTACCAATGTTCGTGACGGAAAAGTTCAAGCGAAACTGTTTGTCGACATTGAAAAAGACCGAGCCATTGACCGTTGCATATGCGGGGTACTTATTGAACTCACGCAAATCAGGCGACAGACCAGTTCGAGTCGCAATTTGCTGGCCAACCACGTTGACGGATGAACTCAGACCGAAAGTCTCATTAGCATAACGGAGATTTGCCTGCGCCTGAAACTTCGGATCGCCGACGACACCGTCAGTGCGCACGGGTGCCACCCCCGTATTATCGACGATACGACGCCGGACGTAAAAGAGCGTCGTTCCCGTAGAAAAACGACCTGGAATGCCAAGTCCGGTGAGGCTGGTGCTGTAGTTGACCGTGCCTTGAATGCCGGAGAAATACACTCGGTTGCCGTTGATAAAGCCGCTCGTCACCCCGGGATTCGCCGGATCGTTGACGACCTGCCCAGCAGCATTTCCCCCGTTCGCCGCCGTCCGGGTCGTGCCCGAGGGGTAACGTTGTAGCCGCGAACAGAAAGCATTGCCGTTAGCTGGGTCTGCGGCGTTGAAATTCGGATTATCGAAACATGCCGTTGCGATCTGCGTGACGGTCAGGCTGGAGATCGGATTCGAGATATCGATGTCGAGATAGTCCGCTGTCACGGCCAAACCGGGGATGAAGCGCGGCTCGATGATAACGCCGAACGTGTAACTACGCGCGACCTCGTTCTGCAGACCCAGATTACCCCCGCTCAGCGATGGCACGGTCGCCGATGCTGCATCGAGCGGCGTTGCATTGGGAAACGCGGTCAGGAACGCTGTGCAGTTCGCGTTACGGGTCGCAGGAGCAGCACCGCCATTGATATTACCGGGCGAACACAGATCGGGAACCGACGAGAAGGCCGGGGAAATTGGCAAAAACAATTCGGTAATCGCCGGTGCGCGGAAGGATTTGGTATAGTTCCCGCGGAAAGTGATGTCACGAATGGGCGAAATTCGCCCACCCGCGGCCCAAGAGAAAAATCCGCCATTCACCGTATTGTCGACATAGCGCCCACGACCGAAAATCTCCAGCCGGTTAAGGAATTTCAGGTCGTTGACTGGCGAAACCAACGTCAACAACGCTTCGCCAAACACTTCGTCGACATTATATTTTCCGGACAGAGCACCGACGGGAGACGAGCGCCCCAGTCCCTGCTGCTGGAAGGCGCTGGGCGTAAACGATCCCTCTTCTTCACGATGCTCGTAACCGACGTTGAATGCCTGATCATTGCCGAACAGGCTGAACGGGGTGCCACCGACGTTGGCATTGAACACCTTCTGCACCAATTTGCTGTAGGTATCATTCTGCGCGATTATATAAGCACGCGCCTCAGGGCTCGACTGGTTAAAGCCCAGCAAATTGAGCGGCACGCAATTGGGATCCGCAATTGGTGTGCCGCCGGGCGCCGCCTGAACCGCAGGGGTCGCCGTGCAAACGACCTGACCCTGGGCATTCGTCGTCACGTTCACCGCGTTGATAAAATTCTGCCGGTTCACGTCCTGGCTGGTGT
>JAPKCG010000540.1 GCA_028823055.1 Sphingomonas bacterium | reverse complement strand
CCTACGGCAACCGGCTCGATGCCGTCACCCGCGAACAGAAAGCACTGAAGGATGGGAGCATCCCGCGGACGGAGATTGAAGCGCAGCTGGCGGCTCTCAAGACCGAAAACCAGGCCATGCGGGTCGACGGACAGGCCGCGATCGATGCCATTTCTGCAGAGAACGCTGAGCTGAAGACACGGCTTGCCGCGCAGCCCGCAACGACGGCATCCGCTGTACCGCCACCGGCCTATGGGCCACAGGCGGGCGGCTATGACGCGCGAGCCCGTTCGTCCCAACCAGGCGGTGTGCCCACAGCGGGCGAGCCGCAAGGCGGCATGATCCCTTCTCCGGGCGAGGTGAAGCTGATGAGCTTCAGCTCCGACAAGGCTGGGACAAACGGTCTCAGAGTGGGCCGCCCCGACGCGCCCCCGGTCGTCGTCGAAGATTCGCCGGATTACCTGCCCCCCAATTCCTACGCTTCGGCCCGGGTGATTGTCGGCGTCGATGCCTCGGCAGGCGTCGTCAGCCAGACCGATCCGCTGCCCGTGGTCCTCAGGATCACCGGTCCAGCCCGGTCGGTCATTCAGAACGGGAAGGTTCTCACCACCCGGATCCAGGGCTGCGTGGTGAACGGCGCGGCGCGCGGCGATCTCAGCAGCGAGAAGGTCTATGTGAAACTCGCCCGCATGACCTGCGATCAGCCCGGCGGCCGGGTCGCGGTGAGTGAGGTCAAAGGCTTCATCAGCTTCGCCGGCAAGTCCGGGGTCCGCGGCCGCGTCGTGAGCCGCGAAGGCAGCCTCGTCAGCCAAGCGCTGCTGGCCGGGATCGTCGGCGGCTTCGGGCGCGGCTTCTCGGCCAATGCCAACAGCGTGTTCTCCGGCGCCACGACCAACCCCGACGGCAGTCGCTCCAAGCTCTCAGGCAGCGACATCCTGGGCGGCGGACTCGGCCAGGGCGCCGCCGATGCCGCCGACACGGTCAGCAAATACCTGATCGAGCGCGCCGAACAGTACCAACCCGTCGTCGAGATGCCGACCGGCATCGATGTCGAGATCGTGTTCCTCGACGGCGTCTACGTGAGGAACTCCCAATGATCGAAAATACTCTCCTCAAGCGGGACAACCGTCGGCGCCGCTGGTTGCGCGCCGGAGCTGGGCTGGCGGCAATCATCGCCGTGTCGGCTGCGACCGGATGGGGTGTGGCAAGCCTTGCAGCCCCTACTGCTGCTCCAGACACCGCGAAGGTGCGCGAAGCACTCAAGCTGCGCCTGCCCAAGACCCCGATCGACGCGATCAACTGCAAGGGCCTTGGCGGTCTGTGCGAAGTCGCGTCCAAATCGACGCTCTTCTACGTCGACCGGTCCGCCAAGTATCTGGTGATCGGCCGGGTCTACGACATGGAAGCCCGTCAGGATCTGACGGCTGCCCGGTTGCTCGCCCTCAATCCGGACCTGCTTGCGGCGGGGGCAGCGCGGCGCAGCAATCCCGAGACGCAAGCAGAAGGCGATCCACCCCCCACTGCGGCGTCTGCTCGAAACACCCCGCCGCGCCATGTCCCGCTCGGCGACCTTCCGGCCAAAGGCGCGATCACCTGGGGGCCTGCCAATGGTCCGCGCGTCGTTGTCTTCTCGGACTTCCACTGCGGCTACTGCAAGAAACTCGAGGCAGAGCTGAAGGCGATCGGGGCACGGGTCGAAGAACGGCCGATCTCGATTTTCGGGGCGGACAGCCGGCGCGATGCCGAACGGGTGCTGTGCTCGCCGCGGCCTGAGCTGGCGCTGCACATGGCCTATTCGGGTCTGGCGCTCGCCAATCCCAAACCCTGCGACACGAGCGGGCTCGATGCCAACGAGGCCTTTGCCCGGGCACACGGCTTTGGCGGCACGCCTGTGATCGTACGCCCCGCCGACGGCGCTGTTCTCGAGGGCTTCCGGCCTGCCGCCGTGCTCCGGGAGTTCCTGCGCGCCGCCCCCACCCCTGCTCCCAAAGGATAGTCCCATGCGGTTTTCGACACGTCTCCTTG
Source organism: Sphingomonas bacterium (assembly GCA_028823055.1). Classification (GTDB taxonomy): domain Bacteria; phylum Pseudomonadota; class Alphaproteobacteria; order Sphingomonadales; family Sphingomonadaceae; genus Sphingomonas. The sequence continues at coordinate 55 of JAPKCG010000540.1, read as the reverse complement.
CCTGTGCCTGCCTGTCTGGGCTTGCCAGTGGCTGCGCCACGTTCGGCACCAATGT
>JAPKCG010000539.1 GCA_028823055.1 Sphingomonas bacterium | reverse complement strand
AGGATGCCGCGCGCTGGCTTACCCTGACGAACGGCAAGCCGCTTGCCGCTGCGAGGGGGGAAATTGCCGCGGCCGTCAGCGAGATCCGCTACTATGCGGGGCTTGCCCGCCACAATCCCGGCCACGCGATGGAGGTTGCCCCGGGCGAAGTGTCGGTCATGCTGCGCGAGCCGGCCGGTGTCGCGGGCATCATCGTCCCTTGGAATGCGCCAGCCGTGCTGCTCATTCGATCGCTCGCACCGGCTATCGCGGCGGGCTGTACGTCGGTCGTCAAACCTGCTCCCCAGACCGCCGCCTTCACCGACCACTGCCTGCGCCCGCTGCTCGGAGTACCGCAACTTCCCGAGGGAGCCGTCTGCGTCCTGCCGGAAAGCGGTCATGCGGTCGCTCAGGCCCTGGTCGAAAGCCCGTATGTCGACGTAATCTCCTTCACCGGATCGAACGAGGTCGGCCAGGCCATCATGGCTGCTGCCGCGCCGACGATGAAGAAGCTTTCCCTCGAACTCGGCGGAAAGAACTGCTGCCTCGTCCTTGAAGACGCCGACATCGCGGCGATCGCCCCGCGCCTGGCCGCGGCTGCGACGATCATATCCGGCCAGCAATGCACTGCCGCGCGGCGCGTACTCGTCCACGAAAGCCGCTTCGAGGAGGCTAAGGCCGCCCTGTCCGCCGCCCTGCAGGCCATCAAGGTCGGCAACGGCCTCAGCGCGGGCACCCAGATGGGCCCGCTGATCAGCGCTGGCGCGCGCGACAGCGTCAAGCAGCGCATCGACGCGGCATTCGACACGGCCGACGAGGTCATTCTTCGCCACGAAGTTCCGGAAGCGGCTCCCGACGGTTCGGCGTTCCTGACGCCGTCGCTCGTTGCCCATCGCGATCCGAAGGCCGACTTCTGCCAGGAAGAGATCTTCGGGCCGATGCTGGTGATCGAGCCCTTCGCCAACGAGGCCGAGGCGGTCGCCAAGGCCAATGACACGGTCTACGGCCTGTCGGCTTCGGTCTGGACCAATCGCGGCGACGCCGCCTGGCGGGTCGCGCGGGCGCTCCGTGACGGCACCGTCTGGATCAACGATCACAACAAGCTCTTTGCAGAGGCCGAGACCGGCGGATACCGGCGCTCCGGCCTCGGCCGACTGCACGGTTTCGACGCGCTCCTCGATTTCTGCGAACTCAAGCACGTCTATCAGAATGTCGGCGTCGTCGGCGCCGGAACCAGCGGAGACAATCCTCGATGAACCAACGATTGGCCGGACGGGTGGCGCTTGTTACGGGTGCCGCTCAGGGAATCGGCGCGACCTATGCCAAAGCCCTGGCCGAAGAAGGGGCCAGGGTCATGATCAGCGACATCGTCGACGGCGAGCGGACGGCAGCGGGACTGCGCCAGAAGGGGCTGGACGTTCGTTTCGTGAAGGCGGATGTCAGCGACGAAGCATCCGTCGGCCAGATGGTCGATGCGACGGTCGACGCTTTCGGCACCGTCGACATTCTCGTCGCCAATGCGGCGATCTACGCCTCACTGAAGATGAAACCCTTCGACGAGATCCCGGTCGAGGAATGGGATCGCGTGATGGCGGTCAACGTCCGGGGCGCCTTCCTGTGCGCCAAGGCCGTCTCGCCCGTCATGAAGAAGAACGGCTACGGGCGCATCATCACGATCGCTTCGGGAACCGTGTTCAAGGGGACCAGCGGGTTTCTCCACTACGTCGCTTCCAAGGGCGCGATCGTAGCGCTTTCCCGCGCGCTCGCCCGGGAGCTCGGTGACACCGGAATTTGCGTGAACGTGCTCGCGCCCGGTCTCGTGCTGAGCGAACAGGTCGTCGCCAACACGGAGCTGCGCGAAACGCTGAGCGGTCCGGTCATCGCCAGCCGCGCAATCAAGCGGGACCAGCAGAACGACGATCTGATCGGGCCTCTGCTTTTCCTGGCCTCAGACGACTGCGCCTTCATGACCGGGCAGACGGTCGTCGTGGATGGCGGGTCGGTCATGCACTGACGGGAGGAATTGCGCCCAGGCCGCCCAAATCTCAAGATGAATGGCGCAAATCTCAAGAGGAATGGCAC
>JAPKCG010000090.1 GCA_028823055.1 Sphingomonas bacterium | reverse complement strand
TGGGAGCGCTGGAGCCGAAGTTCTTCATGATGTTCACGCAAGCGATCGGAAAGCCTCATTTAGCCGGCTCTTTTGCCGCGATTGGACCCGCAGTCGCTGACGCAAAGCAGGAAATCTCAGAGGTCATTGCAAGCCGTACGCTCGCCGAATGGCAGGTCGTTTTCGCCGAGGTGAAATGCTGCGTTGAGCCGGTGTTGACGCCGGCAGAGGCTGTCGAGCAAGAGCTGTTCATCGCCCGCGGGATGGTTGTGGACGAGGATGATCGCCGCCGAGCCAAGATCGATGGCGCGGCGGACGACTTCGCGGACATGGACCGCGGCCTGATCGATCGATCCTTCGCTCATGATCTCATCGCGGATCAGGCGGTTCTTGGTATTGAGGTGCAGCACGCGGAAGCGTTCGATACTGTGGTGCGCCATGTCCGCGCGCAGATAGTCGAGCAACGCCTGCCAGTTGGCGAGGACGGGTTTATCCTCGGTCTGCGTCTTGAGCAGCCGGATCGCGGCGGCGTGCGCGATCCTGATCGCGGCGATCGAGGTGTCACCCATTCCCTTGACCCGCGACAGCGCCTCCGGCGAGGCGGTCAGGACGCCGCCGATGCCGCCGAATTCGCGGATCAGCGCCTTCGCCAGCGGTTTGGTGTCCCGCCGCGGGATGGCGAGCGCGAGGAGATATTCGACAAGCTCGTAATCCTGCAACGTCTCGCCCCCACCCATCAGCAGGCGTTGGCGCAATCGCGCGCGGTGGCCCGCTTTATCGTCGGGCGGCGGGGCGTCGGCAGGAGGAGCGGTGGGCATTGGATGTGAAGGCTAGGCGAGCCGCGCGACGTGCGCAATTGCACTCTCCCGGTGCGCATGCCTATGGAGAGCATATGGTCGCGCACGGTGTCGATGACGGAAACGAGGCACCGCCTGAACGGCCGCATCGGCTGGGCCGGTTCACGCGTGGGCAGATCATCGCGATCGCGGCGGCCTTGGTCCTGTTGCTGGCGCTGCTCGGCCTGTGGATCGAGCGCAAGCAGATTGCGGGCGGGGTGATCGACCGGACGCTGGCGGCGAAGAACGTGCCGGCGCGCTATGGCATCGCGGATCTGGGGCTGGGGCGGCAGCGGCTGACCGATTTGGTGCTCGGCGATCCGGCGAACCCCGACCTCGTCGCCGACTGGATCGAGACACGCACCGACATCGGGCTGAGCGGCGCGAGCGTGACGGGTGTTCGCGCAGGGCATGTGCGGATCCGTGGGCGGATCGTCGATGGGAAATTGTCGCTGGGCACGCTCGATCGATTGATGCCGCCGTCTTCGGGCAAGCCGTTTTCGCTCCCCAAGCTCGATGTCGTTGTCGACGATGCGCGGATGCGGCTCGAAACGCCCATCGGGGTCGTCGGGCTAAAGGCGAGCGGGTCGGGGCGGCTCGATGACGGGTTCGACGGGCGGATCGCGGCGGTGGCGCGCCAGCTGACGCCCGGTGGCTGCGCGATGGCGGATGTGCGCGCGGCGGTGCGGATCGCGATTACGCAAGGGTCGCCGCATCTGGTCGGGCCGGCGCGGATCGATCGCGTTGCGTGCGGGGCGTTGCGCGTGCAGGCGGTCGCGACCGATCTCGACGCGACGCTGTCGCCTGCGCTCGACCGCTGGCGCGGAATCGTCAAGCTGGCGGCGGGACGAGTCTTGGCACCGGGCTATGCCGCGGGACAGCTACGGGGCGATGTCGGGTTTGCCGGGTCGGCAAAGGGGACCGGCGGGACGGTCGATCTGGCTGCGGGCGATGTCCGTAGCATCCCGGTCGATGCGCGGCGGGCGACGCTCGATGGGCGGTATGAGGTCGGGCGCGGACACATGTTCGAGGGACGCATCGGGGTGGCGCATGCGGCACTGGCGCGAGATAGCGTGGCGCGAATCGCGGCGTTGAGCGCTGCCGACGGCACGCCGATCGCACCGCTGGCACAGCAGCTGCGCGCGGCGATCATGGCGGCGGGTCGCGATGTGTCGGGCGAGGCGCGTGTTACCGTGCGGCGCGAAGGCGACCGTGGTACGGCGCGGATCGGGCTTGTGTCGCTGCGATCGGCGAGCGGGGCCGAGCTGTCGGTCTCGGGCTCGACGGGTATCGCTTATGGCTGGCCCGGCGGCGATATCAGGATCGATGCCGATGTCGCGATGCGGGGTGGCGGCCTGCCCGATGCGCAGGTCGCGGTGCGGCAGGCGGGGCCGGGTGCGCCGATGACGGGACGTGCGGTGATCGCCCCCTATGCGGCGGGCGCGGCGCGGCTGGCGCTGACCCCCGTCGATTTCCGCGCGGCGGCGGATGGTGCAACGCGGATTTCGACGCGCGCCACGGTTTCCGGGCCGATCGGCAATGGGCGGGTCGAGCGGCTGACGATGCCGATCGATGCGCGGTGGAACGGGCGCGGCGGCCTTATCGTCGATCCGGCATGCGTGCCGGTGGCGTTCGATCGGCTTGTCGTGTCGGGGCTGACGCTCGATCCGGCGCGGCTGGCGATGTGTCCGACGGGTGGTGCGATCGTGCGCCTCGCAGGGGGCAATCTCGACGGCGGCGCGCGAATTGCGGCGACGCGGCTGACGGGCCGGCTCGGAACGACCCCGGTGACGCTGGCGACGGGTGGTGCCGAAGTGTCGCTGGGCCAGCGCGAGTTCCGCCTGACCGATGTCGCGACGCGGATCGGGAACGCGGATCGGATGACGCGCCTCGATTTCGCGCGGATCGACGGGCGGCTGGCCGGTGGCGATGTCGCGGGTCGCTTCAGCGGTGGTCAGGGGCAGATCGCCAATGTCCCCTTGCTGCTGTCGGATGCGGCGGGCGACTGGACGCTGCGCGGCGGCGCGCTGAGGGTGACAGGCGCGCTGGGCGTCCGCGATGCGGAGGCCGAAACGCCGCGGTTCAAACCGATGGTGGCGCGCGATGTCGCCTTGTCGCTGATCGACAGCCGCATCGTCGCGCGCGGATTGCTTTACGAGCCGACCAAGGACGTAAGGGTCGCCGCCATCGACATCCGTCACGATCTGCGCCGGGGTGCGGGCGATGCCGACCTGACCGTGCCGGGCATCACCTTTGGCGATGATTTCCAGCCCGAATTGCTCACCCCCGTTACCTTTGGCGTGATCGCGGACGTGAAGGGAACGGTAACCGGCGCGGGACATATTGCGTGGAACGCCGACGGTGTGACGTCGACGGGTGATTTTGCGACCGACGGCACCGATCTGGCCGCCGCGTTCGGTCCGGTGACGGGGATCAGGGGCAAGATCCGTTTCACCGACCTGCTCGCCCTCGAAAGCGCACCGCGTCAGGTCGCGAGCGTGGCGACGATCAATCCGGGGATTCCAGTGACCGATGGGCGGATCGTCTATCAGACCTATCGCCAGACCAAGGTGCTGGTGTCGAGCGGGACATGGCCGTTCGCGGGCGGCACGCTGACGCTGGATCCCACATTGCTCGATTTCGCCGCCGAAAAAGCAAGGCGCATGACGTTTCGCGTCAATGGGATGGAAGCCGACAAATTCCTGCAGCAATTCGATTTCAAGAATCTAGACGCGACGGGAATTTTCGATGGCGTCATGCCGATGGTGTTCGATGCGAAAGGCGGCAACATCGTCGACGGGCGGCTCACAGTGCGCGAGGGCGGGGGCACGATCCGTTATGTCGGCGACATCAGCCAGAAGGATTTGGGCTTCTGGGCGAACATCGCATTCGGTGCACTCAAATCGCTCCGCTATCGCAGTCTCGACATCGTCATGAACGGGCCGCTGGCGGGGGAGATGGTCACCGGGGTACGCTTTGCGGGGATCAGCCAGGGTGAGGGCGCGACCTCCAACTTCATCATCCGCCGCCTGCAGAAACTTCCCTTCATCTTCAATATCCGGATCAAGGCGCCGTTTCGCGGACTGCTCGATTCGGCGCAGTCATTCTACGATCCCAAACGGTTGATCGATCGCAATCTGCCCGCGCTGCTCGAACAGCAGCGCAAGCGGGATAACCCCGTTCAGGCCCCCCGTGTTCAGCCTACCGACAGCGAGACCATGCCATGACAGTGCCAGGATTGACGAACGGCGTAAGGGATACGACCTATCGCATGATGAAGAGGCGGATCGCGATGGACAAGGTCGCGGCGGGCGCGTTGCTCGCGATGTCGGCGGGGCTGGGTGGCTGCATCAATGTCACCGCGCCCGACAAGCCGATCGAAATCAACCTCAACATCAATGTGACCCAGGAAGTGGTCTATCGACTCGATGGCGAGGCGAAATCGCTGATCAAACAGAATCCGGGGATATTTTGAGATGACCAAGATGGCGAATACGATGATGGCCGCAGCGGCGGTCGCGCTGGTGGCAATATCGGGTGCAGCCTATGCGCAGCGCGATCCGGCCTATGCCGCAGCTCGCGCTGCGGGCGAGGTCGGCGAACAGCCCGACGGCTATCTGGGTGTGGTCGGCGGCGGCGCAGCGTCGCTCAGGGCGCTGGTCAGCAATATCAACATCCAGCGCAAGGCGGCGTACACGCAAAAGGCGACGTCGAGCGGTGCGACGGTCGAACAGATGGCATTCACCAGCGGGTGCAATCTCATCGCGCAGACGCAGCCCGGTGAGAAGTACAAGGCCCCCGACGGATCGTGGAAAACACGTGGTGCGGGTGCGCCCGACCGCGATTCGCGCTGTATCTGATTGCGATCGGGCGAGCGCGCGAATCGGTGCGGGTAGCTCAGCCCCCCGATTCGCCGCCGACCCAATCCTAACCCGGGCCACGACACCGACCAGCTTATCGTCATCGTGGCGTCACGCCTCCGTCATGTAGCGCGCCTTCAAGGCCGCGACGGACTGGTTGACTTGGCCACCCCCCTTTTCTAAACGGACTCCGCAACCGGAAGGGTTCCCTTTCGCCGTTCATGTCGTCGTCGGCTCGTTTCCGGCGGCGTTTCTTTATCAGGATGTTTTCGCGTTGGCCGATGACCGCCACAACGGACCCGATGATCTCGACGCCCGCATCGCGCGTGCGCAGGCCGAGCATGATAAGGGTGTGACGCGGGCAGAAGCGCGCGCCGAAAGTCGTGGCTGGGCGGTCGGTATCGAATTCGTCGGTGTCGTTCTCGTTTCCGCCGCGATCGGTTGGGGCATCGACAATTACGCCGGGCTCGGCACGAAACCGTGGGCGATGATCGTGCTGCTGGTGCTTGGCTTCATCGCCGGCGTCTATCGCGCGATGCAGACCACCGCGCAGTTCGACGCCGATCCCTCCACCGGCAACAGAAAGTAAGGCGACCGCTATGGCCGGCCCGATGGAACAGTTCGCAATCAAGGTCTACAAGCCGATCTCGGCTGGTGGCTATGACGTGTCGTTCACCAATTCGTCCGCATGGATGGCGGTCGCTCTCGTCGCGGTCGCGATTTTCCTGTTCGTCGGGACTGCCAAGCCACAGCTCGTCCCTGGGCGCTGGCAGGCGGCGGTCGAATATGTGTACGACTTCATCAAGAACATGCTCGACGACAATGTCGGGCCGGAAGGACGCAAGTTCGCGCCGCTCCTGTTCGCGATCTTCATCTTCGTGCTGGCGTGTAACCTGCTCGGCCTGTTGCCGTGGATCGGGGCGTTCACGCCGACCAGCCACATCGCGGTGACGCTGGGCCTCGCGGTCCTGGTCTTCGGCATTGTGTGCATCGTCGGCTTCTGGAAGCACGGGCTGCACTTCTTCAGCCTGTTCTGGCCGAAGGATACGTTTTTTCCGCTCGCCGCGTTCGTCGCGTTTATCGAGTTCCTTTCCTTCCTCAGCCGCCCGTTCACGCTCGCGATCCGGTTGTTCGCGAACATGACCGCGGGCCATGTGCTGCTGAAGGTGTTCGGCACCTTCGTGGTCGCGCTGGGATCGTTCGGGGCGCTGCCTTATGTCTTCGGCGTGTTGCCGCTCGCGGTGAATGTCGCGCTGTCGGCGCTCGAAGTTCTGATCGCGGTCGTGCAGGCTTATGTCTTCGCATTGCTCGCCTCGATCTATCTCAACGACGCCATCAATCTTCACTAAAGCTAGTAAATAAGGGAATTAGACCATGGATCCTCAGGCATATCGCGTCATCGGTGCCGGCCTTGCGGCGATCGGTGCGGGCCTCGCCGCCATCGGCGTCGGCAACATCTTCGGCATGTATCTGAACGGCGCGCTCCGTAACCCGGAAGCGGATGCGAAAATGGGCGGCCGCCTGATCTTTGGCTTCGCGGTGACCGAAGCTCTGGGTCTGATCGCGGCAGTCGTCGCGCTCGCACTCGCCTTCTCGTAAGAGTTAGGACGGGCGCCAGCCAATGCCTCAGTTCGAGCTCTCCAACTTCCTGCCGCAGCTGTTCTGGCTCGCGATTTTTTTCGCGATCCTTTACTTTGCGGTAGTGCGCCCCACCTTGCCCAAGCTCGGGCGGGTCATGGACGCGCGCGAAACGCAGGTAACGGGTGATCTCGACACGGCAGCCAAGGCGAAGGCCGAGGCAGACCGGATGGCGACTGAATATGACGAGGGCGTCGCCACGGCGCAGAACGATGCGCGGACGCGGATCGTCGAGGCGCAATCGCGCGCGGCTCGCCATCTTGAGGGCAAGCTTGCCGAATCGAATGCCGCGATCCACGCGCGCACCGATGCCGCCGAGGCGAATATCGCCGCGGCGCGCAAACAGGCGATGGGCGAGATCGAAACCGTCGCCGCCGAGGCTGCGGGTGACATCGTCGAAAAGCTGACGGGTGCGCGTCCCGATCCGACGCGGACGCAAGACGCCGCCCGCGCGGCGTTGGTCTGAGGAGTGATGAAGCCGTGATCGACACCGTCATCATGATCTCCGGCCCGATCGCTTCGGGGAACGACAACGCCGTCGCGCTGACCGAGGCCGATGGCAGCCACGGCGAAGGGCCGACGCTGCTCGGCCTGGGTGCGGAGGGCTGGGTCTATGTCGGCCTGACGATCTTCATCCTGCTCTCGATTTTCGTCGCGAAGGCACCGAAGCGCGTCGCCGAAATCCTTGACCAGCGGATTGCGGATACGCGCCGCCAGTTAGACGAGGCGCAGGCGATCCGTGCCGAGGCCGAAACGCTGCTCGCCGAGGCGAAGCGGCGTCACGCGGCAAGCGCCGGCGATGCCCAAGCGATCGTCAGTCATGCCGAGGCGGAGGCCGCTGCACTGCTCGCCAAGGCCGAGACCGATGCGGCGACGCTGGTAGAGCGTCGCGGCAAGATGGCCGAGGACAAGATCGCCGCTGCCGAACGGCAGGCGCTGACCGAAGTCCGGGCCAAGGCGGCGGAAGCCGCGACGAGCGCGGCGGCGACGATCATCGCCGAACGGCATAACGCCGATTCGGATCGCGCTCTTATCGACCGGACGATCGCCGGACTGGGCCACCCCAACTAAGCATACCGGGCGCGCTGTCTCTTACCGGGTTTCCGGCAGCGCCCTCGTGAGACAAGAGCCCGTGGAGCACATCCATGGCGTGGGCGATATTGGGCGTCGCGGTGATCACTGAAATCTGCTGGGCGTTGAGCCTGAAATGGGCCGCGACGCTCGCGACCTGGCAGGCGTCGAGCGTGCCGATCATCCTCAGTTTCATCAACATGGGTTTGCTCGCGCTTGCCATGCGCGGTTTACCCGCAGGCACTGCCTATGCGGTCTGGACAGGGCTCGGTGCCGTCGGCGTGATTATCGGGGGCGTCGTATTTTTCGGCGATCGGGTGAGCGTGATCCAGGCGTGTTTCATGGCGCTGACGGTCATCGGGATTGTCGGCACCAAGCTGTTCTCAACCCCGTGAGGCGTGCTTCAGGCTGGTGCGAACGATGGTCGCCGGTTAGGATCGATGCCTAGTCTGACCGGGAATACGCGCCGATGACCAAATGTGTCACACCGTTCGTCGTCTGTCTCTTGGGCGTTGTCACGATTGTCGCCTCTATCGGGGCACCTGCCGCCGCGCAGGATCGCAACGCGACGGATGCCGCCGCGGCGTTCAGCCTCGATTCTCTTGAACTGTCCGCCGATAAGCGCGCCGCCGTCCCCGCGCCGCGCAACGAGGACGGCCCCTTTCTCGCCGATCCGGCACGAGCCGACCTCGCCGTCGACCTCGCAGTTGATGAGCCGCGTGTCGAAGCCCCCCAACCACCAGCACTCGATCCACCCGCCAGGACCGTGGGGGCGTCCATGTCGTGGCTGGATGTTCCGATTGCCTCATTGATTGCCAATCCGACGACGAAGCGCGTGCTGGACCATGATCTGCCCGGACTCAGTGGGGATGCGAACTTGCCTAAATTCCAGCATCTGTCGTTGCGGGAATTTCAGCCGCTGACGGGCGGGCAGCTGACGGATGCGCTACTTGCGAAGGTCGAGACGGATATTCGCACCGTCCCGCTGACACCGCCACCACGCGGGAAGAAGGGCGACCGTTAACGCATCGACGGACTTTCATGCATCGGCCCTAGCATCGGCGCGTGTCGCCGCTTAAGTCATTGCGATGCTGACCCCCGATCAGGCGCGTGATCGCGCTGCCGATATTGTTTCCCGTGCGACGCGCTCTGGCGCGGATGCCGCCGATGCCGTCTTCGCCGCCGATGCCGCGATCGAAGTGTCGGTTAGGCTCGGACAGCTCGAAGATGTCGGGCGGTCGGAGAACCAGGAACTGGGGCTGCGCGTCTTCGTCGGATCGCGCACTGCGAGTGTATCGACCTCGGATCTGGCCGACGAGGCGCTCGACACGCTCGTCGAACGCGCGGTCGCGATGGCGCGCGAGGCTCCCGAAGATCGCTGGGCGGGGCTCGCGCCGCAGGAGCGGCTGATGCATGGCGCGCCGCCGTTGCTCGACCTCGACGATGGCGGCGAGATCGCGCCCGCCGAACTGCGCGCGGTGGCGGAGGCCGCCGAAGAAGCGGCGCGCGCGGTCAAGGGAGTGACGAACAGCGAGGGCGGTGGCGCGAATGCGAGCCGCGTCGTCTGGGGTCTGGCGACGAGCCACGGTTTTGCGGGGGCCTATGCCGCAACGGGCTATGGCGTGTCGGCAAGTGTCATCGCGGGCCGGGGCGAGACGGGCATGGTACGTGACTACGCGCATCATACGGCGCGCCGGCGCCAGCATCTCGACGATCCGATGAGTGTCGGACGGCGCGCAGGCGAACGCGCGGTGGCGCGGGTCGGGCCGGGCCGCGCGACGAGTGGGGCGATGCCCGTGGTGTTCGATCCGCGCGTCGGATCGTCGCTGCTCGGTCCCCTGGCGGGTGCGATTTCAGGGCAGGCGATCACGCGCAAGACGAGTTTCCTGCTCGAATCACTGGGAGAGCGTATATTCGCCGAGGGCATCCTCATCCGCGACGATCCGCATCGCCCGCACGGGCTGCGCTCGCGGCCCTTCGATGGCGAGGGGCTACCGGTTTCGCCCGTCGATATCGTGTCCGACGGGATGCTCGAAACCTGGCTGCTCGACAGCGCGTCGGCGCGGCAGTTGGGACTGGAGCCGACCGGCCATGCCTCACGCGGGCTGGGCGGATCGCCGGGGGTGAGCACGAGCAACCTCTATCTCGCCGCGGGGGTGCTACCCCTGGACACGCTGATCGGCGATATCGTGGAGGGCGTGTACGTTACCGAACTGATCGGGCAGGGAGTCAATGCGGTGACGGGCGATTATAGTCGCGGTGCGGCGGGTTTCCGCATCGAACAGGGGCAGATCACCACCCCGATCGCCGAATTCACCGTTGCGGGTAATCTAAAGGAGATGTTCCTTCATTTGACGCCTGCCAATGACCTTGAGTTCCGCCACGGTATCAACGTCCCCACATGCCGCATCGATGGGATGACGGTGGCGAGTGGCTGATCCGCTCGGCGCCTCCGCTGCGCTGGCAGAGGCGGTCGCGGGGGTCGCGGCTGAGGCCGGGCAGATGGCGCTCGCGCGATGGCGAACCGATATCAGGCGTTGGGAAAATGAACCGGGCTGCCCGGTGTGCGAGGTC
>JAPKCG010000089.1 GCA_028823055.1 Sphingomonas bacterium | reverse complement strand
GCTTCGATGAGAAGTGGCTGCGCCGGCTGACCGCCAGCAAGGCATCGAGCCTGTCGATCATCGCCGTGCATGGCGACTCGATGGAGCCCACCCTCCACGATGGCGACGAGGTCATGGTCGATCTTGCCGATGGCCAGGCGCGCCTGAGAGACGGGATCTATGTCCTGCGGATGGATGACATGCTGAGCGTCAAGCGGATTGCCCTCGAACCGCAGGGCAAGCGCGCTTCTGTTCTGAGCGACAACCCGGCCTATCCCAGCTGGCGCGGCCTCGAAAAGCGGACGCTCAACATCGTCGGGCGGGTTCTCTGGTTCGGACGGGCGCTTTAAGGAGGTCATCTATGCTTGCCCTCCTTGCCGCCTCGATCGTCGCCTCCAGTCAGACCTTCACCTGCACACCAACCCATGTATGGGATGGCGATGGCCCGGTCTGGTGTGCGGAAGGGCCCCGCATTCGCATCGCTGGCATCGCTGCGCGGGAAATGGACGGCACCTGCCGGACCAATCAGCCCTGCCCCGCTGCCTCGGCGATTGAGGCGCGCGATGCGCTGGTACAGCTGATGGGCGGCGCGCGCGGAACGATCTCGACCGGTCATGTGGTAGTCAGAGGCCCGCGACTGACATGCCGCTCCGAGGGGGGCGCAGGCGGAAACAGGACCGCTGCCTGGTGCCGGCTGCCCTCAGGCGCAGATCTGTCATGCGCTATGATCAAGACCGGCACTGTCCTGCGCTGGGATCGCTACTGGAAAGGCCCGGCTTGCCGGTGAATAGCACCACGCATCTGACCGGCATCGTCGAGCGGGCGGCCAACGGGCCGGTGCTGCGAACCGATGGTGGCGGGACTTGGGAACTCGACAACACTCGCCAGGTACGCAAGTTTATCGGCTCTCGCGTCGAAGTGGTCGGGGAGCGTTCGGGGTTCAACGGGTTTGTCTGCGAACAGATTTGGCCGGCCGATCAGCCTCGTCCGACAGCATTTAAACTCCGCATCGAATTCCTTCTTGCGGCCGGCTTCGTCGCCTATGGTCTCTACGCGACAGTTGGCGCGTTCGTCAGCACGCTAGGCTGATGCTCAGCGACTGGGAACTCTGGGCCTGCGCCAACCATGTCCTGCAAACCCACGGCGATCAGGCACCCGTCCATGTCGCCGATCAGATTGGGGCCCTGGCACTTGTTGGCGACCAAGCAGGCATCCGGACATGGCAGGCTATCGCTGAGCGGATTGTCCAGCTGAGCTCCAACGCCTCTGACCAGCCAACGCACTAAGCGTCACTGACCAGGTCATCCGATTGGCGAGAGATCGCCGGGAAAGAGACAGGATTGCGCGCCTGGGCTGCCATGGCTGTCGCCTTCGATGGTGAGGCCGCGCATGCGTTCGACCAGATGACGAGCAAGATCGACCCTGGCGCAGCGCTGGGCGCGTGGGTCATCGGCATTGAGACGCACGAGCGTGTGCTCCGGCGCAACGGCCAGCGCGAGTTCGAGATGCGTGAGGAGGAGATCGTCGGAGATTCGGGGCATGGGCCAATGAGAACAAATAAAGAACTCTTCGTCAACCGGCAGAGTGCGGACGCATGGAGACAGCAGGTCGCTAGATGCCGATTTCGAAGGGCTTCGTGATCGACCGGTCAAGCTCCGGCGGCTTGCGTTCCGGTGCAGGATCGACACGATCTTTGGCCTGCCCTTTGGACGCAGCGTCGCGGAGGAGATCGACCGTTTCCAGCGCAGAGCGCTTCATACCGGCATTGCGCTCGACCGCCGCTTCAAGCTTGCCAGCATTGTCGACATAGAGGGTGAGGCCATCGCGCAGCCGTGTGATCGTGACCAGAAACGTCTGCTGGTTGGCCAGATTGCGCTCGCGGCTGTCCATGACCGCAATGCCGCGATCGGAGGTCAGCCCCTGCGCCATATGGGCATTGAGCGCATAGGCGAGATCGAGACGGCGGAGCATCGGGTGACCCTGCACCAGCCTGTGCTCTGCGCCCAAGGATGTCTTCACCACGACAGCCTCTTTGTCGACTGCGACAATCCGGGCCTGGTCGGCATTGAGCAGGCCGCGCTGGTGATCGGTCTCTGTCCACCGGATCTTGTCGCCGGTGTAAATGTCGAGGGCGCGGACTTCGAACAGGCGCAGCGGATCCTGCTCACCTTGCGGCCTTATCCGACCGGGACGAAACTCGAACTGGCGACCGCGTTCGTTCTCCAGCGTGACCCGCTCGCGAGGCACATCAGTTCCGATCACCCGGTACTCGCCTGCTGCAAGGCCCTGGCTGCGCTGACGCCGCGCGACCTCGACCACCATGCCGGGGGCATAGGTGCTAGCGTATCGCAGCTCCTCGCGGGTGACATTGACGCGCGACAGGGTCTGGAGCCGCATGGTTTCAGGACCGAGCTCCCCGTTCGCTTTAAGGCCGGTCTGCACCGCATCGTTCACGGCGGTGCGCAAGTTTCGGCCTGAGGCATAGATTGCGGTTGTCTCGCGCTCGGCTGACGAGAGCGACAACCAGGCTGCGGCAGCTTCGACAGCAGCATCGTTCCCCGCCTCGATCACCTGGGGTGCCAAATGGCGCATGGCATCCTGGATGCGCCCTTCTTGCGCTGCCTGTTGGGCTTCACGCAGGCCTTCGCTGCGCGCGCGAAGATTGGTGCTCATCACCGCAGTCTCGATCCCGGCCTGCTGCATCACATCGAACGGCTTGCCGGCATCAACTGCGCCAAGCTGCTTGCGGTCCCCGATGCTGGCAAAGCGGCCGAGTTCGAGCAGGTTGGCGAGGCGCACCAGCTTTTCCTTGTCAGCATTGCCGACCATGGAGGCTTCGTCGAGCAGCACGACACTGCCGCGCATATCGGCCCGAGCCTCGGCGAGGCGGTCCGCATCGGCCCCTTCGAGCAGATCGCGGTGCCGCGCGAGAAACCGCGACACCGTCATCGACGGAATACCCGTATCGCGTTCAAGCATCTGGACCAGCGTGTTTTGCACCGCGAGCCCGAGCACGGCCCTGCCCTCCTCGCGCAGAATGTCCGCAACGGGCTTGAGGACCGTGCTCTTGCCTGCCCCGGCAACGCCCTGGATGGCGACGATGCGGTTGTTCGATCCAAGCAGCAGGCGCCCCGCCCCTTCCTGTCCGGCGTTCAATGTGAGCCCGTATTTGATCTGGGAGAGTGCTTGGAGGCGGGGCCCTGCAAGGTCGGGAGATACAATCGCCGAAGCGGCGCCGCGCCCGCTTTCGACTCCGGCGATGATGCGCTGCTCAAGGCTGATGGCGTCGCGGGTGGTCAGCAGGTCCCGGTCTGCACCCCTGCCCTTCTCCAGATATCCCTGACGGAGCAGTTGATCGACGCGATGCTCGACCGCGGCAAGCGATGTCGGGAGTGCAAAGCCAAGTGCGGAGCGGTAGATCTCGGTGCGCGTGAATGCCGCTTCCCGCTCGCCCAGATGCCGGACAGCCGAGGCGACCGCATGAATTGCGGCGACCTGCTCGACACTGCGATTGGTCAGCCGGGCAGGTATCAGAGGATCACCTTCCCGCAGGCCCAGACGCTCGGCAAAGGAAGTTGCGAGGGCCTGAGCATGGCGGACAAACCCGCGCATCGTTGGACCGATACCGGCTACATTCCCAAGATCCTGTGCACTGCGGCCGTTGGCACTGGCAATGACGGTAGCGGGATCAAAGCCAAGCCTGGCGGACGTTTCCTGCCACTGCTGCGTAAGCGCATCGCGATTCTCGATCCGGCCCTTGTTGGCCCTGGTCATCAAGGTTGCGGCATCAAGGACGCTTGGCCCTGAGAAGTTCATTTGGGCTGCTGCCTCCAGGATCTCTGCGCGCCGGGAACTGAAGGCATCGCGCACGGCCTTGGGCACCCCGACCGCCTCGAAATTCCCGTGCTTTCCGAACTCCCCAACCTCGTAGCCGAGCTTCTCTACGCCCAACCGAAACCGGGCCATTGTCATGGCATTGAGCAGGGTGTTGTGCTGCCAAAGCTTGTCGTTGCGCAGCGCCCGCCATTTGCCGTCAGGCCCCTGGGTCACATTGGCAACGACCGCATGGAAATGCGTATTGGGTTCCTGGTTACGGTTGGTGTCATGCTGGAAGAGCGCGATCGCGAGGTTACCGGTTTGGACGGCTCGTTCCTTGCCCCGAACCTCCATCCTGGTCTCAGCGAGGTTCTTCTCGGCCCAGCGCAGAGTTTCCCGCACAGCCGCAGCGTAGGCGTCGAGGATCCGTTTGTCACCGCCCACCAGAGCAAGGACCGACCAGCTTTTCGGCATCGAAAAGGTGAGGTCGGTCCCCGCACGGTGCGCCCGATTGTCACTACCAACCCGGCTACCATCCGGCAGCATTCCTTTAAGGACTGCCTCGAACTGCCGCGCATCCACGGCCCCAACCAGCCCAAGGGCGGCAGCGCCCTTCCCCAGCCATTCGCCCGAACGATCAGCGTCTGCGCGCGTGTAGTAGTTGTCGGCAGCAAAGTAGTTGGCCGCGCCGCCTGCGGTGCGGACGTTGGCTACCGACAGCATCGCTTGTCCCCCGAGGCGGCGGCAATCGGCGGCATGCTCACATCTCCATGTCGCCGAGGTCGGGCCCCGGGATTGGCGGTGGTTCCTGCTCGCGCAGACCATCCTCGAGCATCAGCTTGCGCGCAGCGGCATCGCTGGGTCCTCCGCTCTTGGGGCCATCCGGCTTGCCCTCTTGCAGCGGATTTGCGTCCGGTGTTTCGGCTCTAGCAGTGCCCTTGGGAGTAGCCGGCTGCTCCTGCGTCGCGGCGGTTTCGCCAGTAGGCAGGAGCGGGCGGGCGGAGGGTCCAGCCTTTCTCGGCCTTACATCAGTTCGGGTGTTCGAACCCTCCCGGTTGGCGCTGCCCGCCTTCTCTTTCCCGGATCGGGCTGCTCGCTCCTGTTGCTTCGGCGGCTTCCCCGATGTGCTTTCAACGGCCCGCTGCAAATCCTTTACGGTCGCTTCGGGCTTCTGCCTCGGCTCTGATTGCGGCGCGTTGTCGAGGGCAAGTTCTCCCTGCTTGGGCACGACCGGCTTCCCTGCTCCGTCGTCATTCGCGGCGGGATGTTCATTGCCCGCCGATGCTGCGGATGGCTCAGACTGCTCCGCCGGCCGCCGGGGCTCTACGACGCGTGCCTTGGGCCCTTCCTTCACTCTTGCGATGAAGGTCTCCGCCCGCTTGGGACGGTCGACGGGAATGAGCTTGACGGGCGCGGCAGGGAAACCATCGGGGAACTTGATGTACCCGGACAGGCGCGGCAGGTTCATCAGCTGGTCGGGCAGCAAGAGCGGTTCAATGTGCTTGCGCGGGGTCAGGCTGACCGCATCACGGGCATTGTTGTACCCGTAGGTATAGCCCTCCTCCATGTCCCGGACCTGGCGATGTCCTATGAAGTCGGAGCACCAGGTTGCCGTTTCGCGGTCGGCAGTTCCGAGGATCAGTTTCGTCCGGGCCAGCGATGCCAGCGTCATCGCCATGTTCTCGCCGTAGACTTCTTTGAGCTTGGCATAGGCGTGAAGGCCAAGGACAATCGCGCCGCCGAAATTGCGGGCCGTCTGCAAGCCCTTTTCGAGGGCTGGCAGGCGATGCAATGCCCCCAGTTCATCAACGAAGAACCAGCACTTGAGATCGCGCGTGCGAGGCATCGTCATCAGCGTGTTCATCGCGGTGTCGAGCCAGAGTGTGAGCAGCTGCGCGCAAACACTCATGTCGACATAGCGGGCCGAAATGAACAGGATCGAGCCTTCGCTTCGGGTGCTATCGGCTCCGTCCTCAATCCACTCGCGGACCGAGAAACGAGGACCTGCAGTCGGTAGCAGCTTGAGCGCCTTGGCGTTGACGTTGAAGACGGCCCGGATCGATTCCGCCATGCGCGCGGCTTCCGGCGCGGTCAGCGGATCGGCGATCGTTCCGCGCATCATGGCATGCACGCGCGAGAGGTCCGCGGTCATCAGCTCGCGCGCCAGGGCATCATTGGTTGCCCTGCCTTCCGCCACGAGCTTGAGGCAGAATTCGACGAACAGGGCGCGGGCAGCGATCACCCAGAACTGGGCTTCCCCGCCCCCGTCATGGGGCACGAGGGCATCGGCAGCGGCCCAGAATTCGCCTTCGGTGCGGCATTCGTCGAAGAGGCTCCACTGGGGGCAGCGCGCATCGAGCGGGTTCAAAATGATGTCGCAATGGGCGGCATGGAAGTGCTCGATGAAGGCACCGGTCAGAACGAAAACCACGCAGCGCTGGCCCTTGGCTCTTGCCTCCGCAATCATGTCCGAGATCGCCACGGTCTTGCCCATGCCCGTCGTGCCAATGAGCATCGCGTGGCTCTGTTCGAGCCGCCAGGGATAGGCCACAGTGGCGATATGCGATGGCCGGTAGGGAAAGACCCGGGCGATCTCTCGCGGCAGGCTGAGCCGCCATTTCCAGCCCATAGCGGAATCGAGCTCACGGGTGCGCTCGCGCCGGTTGTGGCTTGTGAGTTCATCGACGAGCTCGGGAAGCGTGACAAGCATGGCGCCGCGCTCGTGTTTGCGTTCCTTGGAACGACCACCGAACCGCTCAGCAAACCAGTAAAAGACGGCAAAGGCAGGGACCAGCAGGAGCCCCGATCGCCACAAGGCACTGGTCAGAAGATCTGTCAGCTTATCCCACGCATGGACAACCGGTGGATAGTGGTCGAGCTGTGCAATAGGAAACTGAATGGCGGCGCCGAAGGCGGTTTCCAGCGTGATACGCTTGGCAGGATCGAACTCCATGAAACCGTAGATGGCGGCATAGATCCGCATCCAGACAAGGTAGACTTCGTGGTCGGTGAGCCCTGCCGAAATGGTCCACCAGGATGTCCATGAGATCACGAGCGCTGCAACGATCAAGGGGCCCTTGAGACCTGCAGCGAACATGAAGCTGAAGTGTCCGAGCAGCTGGCTGCCGCGCGTGAAATTGACGAGGTTACGCTTCATCGGAACCTCCCTCGCCGGTAGCGGTGGTGAGGCCGAGCTCCCTGCATTTGCGCACGTAAGCCTGGTGTGCCCGACCGCGCAAAGCGTGGTCGGGGTGCCCTGCCAGTAGCGCATCCACACCGACCATGAGGAACACCGAGCGGCGGGAAATACGTTCAATGGAAGCGTCGAGCCGGGAGGCAAGATCGTCCTCGGCGCAGGCATTGGCGAGCAAGGCACGCACCCATTCGCTCATGCTGATCCCCTTGGCCTTGGCAGCCTTGCGGATCAGCGAGCTGAGCTCGGCCGAGATGTAAACCTGGAGACAGATTGGCCGTGTCATGCACGGACTCCTTATGGTCAGGAGCCCGGTCCACACTGCGAAAGGCGGGATCGAAACTAAGTCAGATTTAAGAACATGTCAAGAACATCAAGCTTGGCGAAATTCCGCCATTCGCTGCCCGGCTTGGGTCAAATCCACGTAGCTCCCCTCGCCCACGTCATTTTTGACGGAGAAGCTGCCATTCCAGTACCGCCCGCACAAATATCTGTATTTTCATAGTTTATCGCCCATTTTTCCTGCGACCGGTCGCGTAGGGTGTGCTCCTCAGTCCCCAGCTGCGAGGACAGGAACCAGCTATGGAGCCTGTAACGGATGATGCGGTCTGCGATGTCGGTTCGGCCGGTCGCTCTGCAGGATGCCGATGCCTCGGATCCTAATAGGCACAGACGGGATCGATGCCTATAATGCGGGCATTACCCCGGGCAACAAGGAAGCAGGGCATGGGCCAGGTCACATTGAGTGCGACACCGAAGGGCAACGGCTTCCAGGCGACAGTCACTTACCCGAACGGGGTGTCGATCAGTTCTTCCGAGGCTTTCCCGACGCAGGCAGAGGCAATCGAAGCCGCAGCGTTGAAGGTCCTGAATATGCCGGAGCGGCTCACCGATCTCGACCGTTCCGATACCCCCGACTGAAGCTTGCGTGCCGCCTTCCCGTCCCGGCTGAGAGATGCCGAAACAGTCTGCGAGCAAAAAGAAAGGAGGAAGCCCTGACGGACTTCCTCCCAAACAGACGGGTCAGAATTCATCGCTGAGCCGGCCCGGCACCGTCTCAATGACACGGTCCAGCATGGCCTTGGGCAAGGCGCCATAGTCGCCTTCATCGACCGCGATGTATCCGGCCTCGTCATCGGTCAGGACATACTGCGTGTAGTAGCTGTGAAAGGACCGGGCATGGGCCTGATCCAGTGCGGCAACGAAGGCGGCCTGATCTGCCTTGAGACCGGCATCGGCAATGTTCAGCGAAGCGTACATGATCTTTCCTCCTGATGTTCGATGCGTCGCATCAGGGATTGCGAAAGATGTGGGTGACGGGCTGGGTCAGGGACCGCGTCAGCGGCCGCGAAGCGGCGATGGGGGCAACGATTTTTGCCGGGCTTGCCCGGTAAAAATGGTGGGGCCCCGTCGTCCTTGACGCAGCCCCAAAGCCCGCATCAGACTTGGTCGTTCTGCGAGAGAGACCTCTCCAACCTCAGCGGGGAAGCGCACCAATCGCCACACAAACCATTTTCCTACACGCGTCCGGAATGCCAATATCGTCAGCGGAGGGGACCAACGGCCAGCAAGAAGGAAACCGTATGGCCAGGTCCAAACCCACTGCGCGCGATGCGCTGAACAAGCTTCGTGAACAGCGCGCGAGGCTCGAAAGCGAGGAAGCTCGTCTGCGCGAAGAAGCAGCGACCGAACTCGGCAGGCTGCTGATCGAGTGCGGCGCCGAGACGATCGAACCGGCACAACTGCGCCAGATCGTGCGTGCATCGATGGCACTCGGAATCGAGGCAACGCTGAAGCGGATCGCTCCTGCCTAAGGCTCACTCAGCGGCGGCAAGGGGTTCGATGCCCCGCGCCGCCGCATAGCCCAGAGCAAAAGAAAAGGCCCCGATGGCATCCGCCACCGGGGCCTTGTCGAGGGGTAAGGACATTCAGTCCTCGTCGATATCGGGAGCGCCCTCGTTGCTGCCCGAACGGCCCTTGGTGAGGAAGTCGACCTTGTCGGCGATGATCTCGCAGCCGTAGCGCTTGGTGCCGCTCTGATCCTCCCACTGGGTGTAGTGGATGCGCCCTTCGACCGTCACGAGCTGGCCCTTGGTGCAATACTTGGCGACGTTCTGGCCCAGGCCGTTGAAGCAGGTGATCCGGTGGAATTCGCTGTCCTTGGCGGTGTAGCCGTTTTCGTCCTTGTAGGTCTTGCCATCCTTGCGGGCGGGACGGTCGGTCACGACCGAGATCGAGGTGATGCTGGTTCCACCCTGGGTGGTGCGGGTTTCGGGGTCGCGAGCGATGCGGCCAACGAGGATAACGAGATTGGTCATGGGCTTTCTCCTGATCGAGCATTCCGGGTCCATCCCGGCTGCAAACCCGAGCAGAAGCGCCCCGCGGCGAAGCGCACCGAAGGGGAACCCGGAACTGGTCCGGGAGGTGCGGGCAGCCGGGCAAAGCCCGGCAACTCGGCCGGACCTGATCCGGGTTGCGCGTCTCGACGGGGGGTGATTCAGGGACAGGTTTGTATCGAAGCCGGGTGGAGCTGGATGCCGTGAACAGGTCAGCCCTGCCTCGTTTCCCCCCGGTTTTGGCCGGATTGCTAGCCCGCCAGCCCTCCACCGGAGAACCCCTTCCTAGATCACGGTACGGACCTCGCCTGCAGCAGGTGGCCTGGTCTTGGACGCAACTGCTTCGCCGGGGACAGGCATATCGATCGTCACCCCTTCAGCGCCATCCAGAGGGTTGCCTCGAAGCATCCAGGCCTGCGGCGTGATCAAGCGCGCCCAGTCAGCAAAGGAGGGGATCGAGCCCAAGTCTTCGCGCACGTGCTGCTCACCGACCAGACGCACCGGAACGACCCGGCCATCGGCATTGACGAGGGTCTCGCCGAAGATCGCCTCCAGCATGAATATCCCCTCGGCATGGTGCCGCAGCGCGCGGTGCCGAGGGTCTGCCAGAATTGCCTTGGACTGGTCGAACCACTGGTGCAGCGGGAGATAGTCATCGACCGTGCCGCC
>JAPKCG010000088.1 GCA_028823055.1 Sphingomonas bacterium | reverse complement strand
GCCCTTCAGCGCGGTGACTTCGGCGAACAGTGGATTGAGGATATCGGGTCGCATGTCTATCTGGGTGCCTTACCGCAACCGACACGCGCCGTCAGCGGGGTCCAGGCAAAGTATCACTTTGTCGGGAATTCCGTTCAGCGCCTGTCGGTTATTCGTGTTTGGAGCGACGATGGACCATGACACCCGACTGAAACGCCTGCGCTTTCGCGCCTGGCATCGTGGCACCCGCGAAGCCGATCTGATGATCGGCGGTTTTTTCGAAGCGCATCATCCGGCGTGGAACTCCGCCGAGCTCGACTGGTTCGAAGCGCTGCTGGAGGAGCAGGATGTCGACATCATGGGCTGGGCCATCGGCTCGATCGCGTGTCCGCCCGAATGGGAGTGCGCGATGATGCAGACGATGCGCAGTCTCGATTTCGTGCCGATCGAAAAATAGCCGACGCGCCTCCTGCCCATGCAGGGGCATAAGAAGAAGAATTTGATGCCCGATCTCACGAAAATCCTGTCCGCCAAGACCCCGCTGACGCTGGCGGGGGTCGCGACGGGATTCCAGCCGTCTTTGCTCGCCGATCTGGCGCGCGCGGCAAATCAGGCGACTGGCGGTGGACGGACGGTCTTCGTGGCGCCCGATGAACAGGCGATGCGCGCGATCGCGTCGACCGCAGCCTATTTCGCGCCCGAGCTGGAGGTCGTGAGTTTCCCGGCATGGGATTGCCTCCCCTACGACCGTGCGTCGCCGACCTTGCGGGTGATGGCGGAACGGATCGCGGCGCTGCACCGGTTGCAGAGCAAGGCGAAGGGGCCGCAGCTGTTCCTGACGACCGCGAACGCCGCGACGCAGCGGGTGCTGACGCCGTTTCGCATCCGTCAGCTGGTCGCGACGCTGAAACCGGGGGAGCGGATCGACCGCGACAAGCTGGCCGGGCTGCTTCAGGCCAACGGCTATGTGCGCACCGATACCGTCCACGATCATGGCGAATATGCGGTGCGCGGCGGGATCGTCGATCTGTTTCCAAGCGGCGAGGAACAGGCGCTGCGGCTCGACTTTTTCGGTGACGAGATCGAAACGGTGCGGACGTTCAATCCGCAGGATCAGCGCACGACGGGACGGGTCGATGGCTTCACCTTGCTGCCCGCGTCCGAAACGCTGCTCGACGAGGAATCGATCAAGCGGTTTCGCGCGCGCTATCGCGAGAAATTCGGCGCGACCGCGACGGGCGATCCGCTCTATCAGGCGATCAGCGAGGGCCGGCGGCTGGCGGGGATGGAGCATTGGCTGCCGCTGTTCGAGGACAAGATGGCGACGCTGTTCGATCATCTGCGCGACGAGGACATCGTCATCCGCGATGCGGGCGTCGCCGCATCGGCGACCGCGCGGATGGATGCGATTGCGGACTATTACGAAAACCGCAAACGCGCCGATGCGGCGCAGCCGGGCAGCTTCCGCCCGCTGACCGCGAAGTCGCTCTATCTCGATCCCGAGGAATGGCAGGGCGAGATCGATCAGGTGGGCGCGCATCTCGTCACCGCGTTCAACGAACCCGACAGCGCGACGGTGATCGATTTCGGCGTCGACGGTGCCCGCGATTTCGCACCGGAACGTAGCGGCGGCGGCAATCTTTACGAGGCGGTGGTCAAGCATCTCGACAAGATGCGCAAGGATGGCAGGAAGCCCGTCCTTGCCAGCTATTCGATCGGCGCGCGTGAGCGGCTGGGCAATTTGCTCAAGGATCATGGGCTCAACGGCGCGAAGGCGGCGGACAGCTGGCATGAGGCGCTGGGCATCGCCGATACGAGCAAGAGCGCGGGCGTCGCGCTCGTCGTGCTGCCGCTCGATCATGGTTTTACCGCGCCGGGAATCGCGCTGCTCACCGAACAGGACATGCTCGGCGACCGCCTGATCCGGCGCAGCAAGCGCAAGAAATCCGCCGATGCGTTTCTGGCTGAACTCGCCACGCTCACGCCGGGCGATCTGGTCGTCCATTCGGATCACGGGATCGGCAAATATGAGGGGCTGACGTCGATCCCGGTCGGCAAAAGCCCGCATGATTGCGTCGCGTTGAGCTATGCGGGCGGCGACAAACTGTACGTGCCCGTCGAGAATCTCGAGGTCCTGTCGCGTTACGGATCGAGCGAGGAAGGCGCATCGCTCGACCGGTTGGGCGGCGAGGCATGGCAGCGGCGCAAGTCGAAGATGAAGGAGCGCATCCGCGAGATCGCGGGTGAATTGATCGCGACCGCCGCCGAACGCGCGCTGCATCCGGGCGATGTGCTCGAACCCGATCACAGTGGTTATCCGAGCTTCGTCGATCGTTTCCCGTATGAGGAAACCGACGATCAGGATCGCGCGATCGACGATGTCATCAGTGACCTTGGCGCGGGCAAGCCAATGGACCGGCTGATCGTCGGCGATGTCGGCTTCGGCAAAACCGAAGTCGCATTGCGCGCGGCGTTCGTCGCGGCGATGGGCGGCAAACAGGTCGCGGTCGTGTGTCCCACGACGCTGTTGGCGCGTCAGCATTTCAACAATTTTTCCGCGCGGTTCGACGGCTTTCCGATGAAGATCGGGCGGTTGTCGCGGCTCGTCCCCGCTGCCGAGGCGAAGGTGACGAAGGAAGGGCTGGCGTCCGGGGAAATCGACATCGTAATCGGTACGCACGCGCTGCTGGCCAAAAACATCGATTTCAAACGGCTGGGGCTCGTCATCGTCGATGAAGAGCAGCGGTTCGGGGTGACGCACAAGGAGCGGCTGAAGGCGCTGCGCGCGGACGTTCATATGCTGACGCTGACCGCGACGCCGATCCCGCGCACGCTGCAAATGGCGATGAGCGGCATCCGCGAATTGTCGGTCATCCAGACCCCGCCGATCGATCGCCTCGCGGTCAGGACCTACATCATGCCGTGGGATCCGATCGTCCTGCGCGAGGCGTTGCTGCGCGAACATTATCGCGGCGGGCAGAGCTTCATCGTCACGCCCCGCGTCGCCGACCTGCCCGATCTGGAGGAGTATCTGCGCAACGAGGTGCCCGAAATCCGCTATGTCGTCGCGCATGGCCAGATGAGCGCGACCGAAGTCGAGGAGCGGATGAGCGCGTTCTACGACAAGAAATTCGAAGTGCTGATTTCGACGACCATCATCGAAAGCGGGATCGACATCGCGTCGGCCAATACGATGATCGTCAACCGCGCCGACCGGTTCGGCCTTGCCCAGCTGTATCAGCTGCGCGGGCGGGTCGGACGGTCGAAGACGCGCGCCTATGCCTATCTGGTGACGCCGCCCGAACGCCAGATGACGGTGACGGCGGAAAAGCGATTGAAGGTGCTGAGCGATCTTGATTCGCTAGGGGCCGGATTCCAGCTGGCCAGTCACGATCTGGATATTCGCGGTGCGGGCAATATGCTCGGCGACGAACAGTCGGGGCACATCAAGGAGGTCGGGTTCGAACTCTATCAGTCGATGCTCGAAGAGGCGATCCTCGATGCGAAGGCAGGCGGCATCGCGAGCACGCGTCGTCGCGATTTCAGTCCGCAGATCACCGTCGATGCGCCGATCCTGATCCCGGAAGAATATGTCCCCGATCTCGACCTGCGCATGGGCCTGTATCGCCGACTCAACGATCTGGAAGAGAGTCGCGAGATCGAGGCGTTTGCGGCTGAGATGATCGACCGGTTCGGCCCCCTGCCCGACCCGACCGAAAATCTGATCAAGGTTATCGAGATCAAATTGAACGCCAAACGCGCGTGCATCGCCAAGATGGACGTCGGGGCGAGGGGCGTGCTGGTGTCGTTCCACGACGACAAACCGCCCAGGATCGATGGCCTGCTCGCCTATGTCGAAAAGCTCAACGGCGTGGCGAAACTGCGTCCCGATTCGAAGCTCGTCCTTCAGCGCGCCTGGCCCGATGCCAAGGCGCGGCTGCATGGCGCGCTGCAATTGTCGAAGGGGCTGGCGAAGGCGATGGCGTAGCGCCGTCGTGGCAAATCCTCAGCTGCTATGGTCGGAAATTATCCGCCACCCCGCTTTGCGGCGTTCGAAGAGCAAGGTTGTCATGCCGGTTTCGGCTTTCGCCTTCGGATCGGCAGGGGTCAGTGTCCAGCGGGCGAAGAGCAATTGGTGGACGTTGCTGATCGTTCGATAGGCGAGCATCTGGAAGCTGAGCCTGCCGCGCTTGTTGCTCCCGCTCGCGAAACTCGGTCGATAACGCGCCGCAATCTCCGCCTTGCCGCGCACCAGCCCCTTGGTCGTCACATAGACCGCGTCGTCGGCGTAGATCGCGACGAAACGGTCGAGATCGCCGCTATTCCATCCCGCCGCGCTGTCCGCCATCACGGCGGCGACTTCTGTCTGAACGTCAGGAGTTTGCGCCGAGACCGTCGATGCCGCGATCAGGGCGACGGGGGCGAGCAGCAAAGAAATGGTCATTCTTTCTCCATGAAGCGTTCGAGGTCGCGCTCATCGAGCGGTTCGGCGAGCAGAAAGCCCTGAAAATAATCGCATCCATCCGCCGCGAGCAGATTGAGCTGCGCTTCGGTCTCCACCCCCTCCGCGATCACCGCGACGCCCAGGCTGCGTGCGATGTCGATCACGCCGCGCACGACGACGCGGTCGCGTGGTGATCCGTCGATATCGGCGGTCAAAGATTTGTCGATCTTGAGATAATCGAGCGGCAGGGCCTTCAGATAAGCGAGGCTGGAATAGCCCGTCCCGAAGTCGTCGATCGCGACACGGCACCCCGCCCCGCGCAGTTCGGCGAGCAGCGCCGCGACAGTATCGAGATCCTTGATCAATCCGGTTTCCGTAATCTCGATCGTCAAACGTCCGCGCGGAAACCCGCTGGCGTCGACGCGGGCGAGGAACAGCGCGGCGAAGCCCGGCCGCGTCACGTCGGCGGCAGTCAGATTTAGCGCGACCCGAAGGCTGCCAAGCAATTTGCTCCAGCGCGCCGTCCGCGCGAGGACGAGTTGCTGGATATGATCCGACAGCGCGATGCCCAGATCGGCGCGTTCGGCGGCCGCAAACAGCATCTCGGCGCCGATTTCCCCGTGTCGGCCATGATCCCACCGCGCCAGCGCCTCTACTCCGGTGATACGCCCGCTGGCGATTTCGACCTGCGGCTGGAACCGAACGTCGATTTCGCGTCGCTCGATCGCATGATGGAGGTCGACCGCCAATTCATCGAGCGGCGCCACGCCGTCGGGGTCGGCGACGCGCATTGTCGTCCCGTCGCTCGCCTTTGCGGCAGTCAGTGCCTCTCGCGCCTTGCTCATCACCCGTGAGGCGGCCTCACCGTCCTGCGCGGCGGCAAATCCGAGGCGGCTGCCAACGAGAGTCTGCATATCGCCGACCGCAAATGGTTCGGCGAGCAATTGATTGAGGTGTCGGATGGTGTCGCGCGTCCGGTCGTCCTCCCCGCCGATGATAAGCGCGAAGTCGACGCCGCCAAGCGCGGCGAAACGCGCGCCCATCGCATCGGCCAGCGCGGCGATCGCATCGCCAACCGCCGTAATGAGCGCATCGCCTGCGGGGCGGCCATAAGCGGCATTGACGATATCGACACGCGACAACGCGATCAGGACGAGCGAAACCGGCTTTCCCTGCGCAATCCGTTCGTCGATCGCCGCACGGACGGGGTCAAGTGCCGGATCATCGGCCCATGCGGCAAGGTTAGCGCGGCGTTCTCTCATCGATTTGAATCCTAGCGTGCGCAACCTCGCGCGCCAATCGGGGTTGTTGTGACGGCACCGACGCCCTAGCTCCTATTGATGGCCAGCGCTTTGCAAACAGTTACCAACGACCCGACGACCGGCCTGATCGACGCGCATGGCCGCCGTATCGAATATCTGCGTATTTCGGTCACCGACCGCTGCGACCTGCGTTGTCGATATTGCATGGCGGAAAAGATGACGTTCCTGCCGCGTAGCGCGCTGCTCGCGCTTGAGGAGATCGCGATAATCGCGGAGCGGTTCGTCACACGTGGGGTCAGGAAAATCCGGCTGTCGGGCGGCGAACCGCTGGTGCGCAGCGATGTGGGCGATCTGGTTCGCCGCTTGGGCGGCAGCCTGGGCCATGGGCTCGATGAGCTGACGATGACGACGAATGCGACGCGGCTCGCCGATCATGCAGAGGCACTGGCCGATGCGGGAATACGCCGCATCAACGTCAGCCTCGACAGCCGCGACCCGGAGACGTTCCGGTACATCACCCGGCACGGTGACATCGATCAGGTGCTCGGGGGGATTGCCGCGGCACAGCGCGCGGGGCTGCGCGTCAAGATCAACATGGTCGCGCTTGCCGGGCTTAACGAAGCTGAGATAGCGCCGATGCTGGATTGGTGCGTTGCCGAGGGCCTCGATCTGTCGCTGATCGAAACGATGCCGCTGGGTGCGATCGATGAAGACCGTACCGACCGGTTCGTACCCCTGACACGGGTATTCGACGCCTTGTCGTCGACATTCGATCTTGCCCGCGACTCCTATCGCAGCGGCGGGCCTGCGCGCTATTGGCGTGTCGGGGATAGCGATACGCGACTTGGCCTCATTTCGCCACTCACCGCCAATTTCTGCGACGGATGCAACCGCATGCGGCTGACCACCGAGGGCAAGCTGTACGCCTGTCTCGGTCATGACGATCAGGTCGACCTGAAAACCGCGTTACGCGAGGGCGGCGTCGCGGGTCTCGATGCGGCGATTGACGAGGCGCTCAGGATCAAACCCAAGCGGCATGATTTCCGTATCGAAGCAGGGGCCGCCCCGGCGGTCGCGCGGCATATGAGCGTGACCGGCGGATGACGCGCTACGCCCGGCGCGCGCTGCTCGCCTCTCCGACCGCAACCGCGCAAAGTGCGGCGCGCGATCTGGCGGATTCGTGCGACTGGGTCCAACCGGAGGAGGCCGATGTCATCATCGCGCTGGGGGGCGATGGCTATATGCTCCAGGTTCTTCACCGGATGCTCGACCGGCGCAAACCCGCCGTGCCCGTATTCGGGATGAACATCGGCACCGTCGTCTTTCTGATGAACGAATGGCGGCAGCATGGGATCGAGGATCGACTGAACCGTGCCAAGCCGTTCCAGGTCACGCCGCTGATGACCACGATCACCGGCGCGGATGGCCGGGTCCATCAGATGTCGGCGATCAACGAAGTGTCGCTGCTGCGTGAGACGCGCCAGACGGCGAAGCTGGAAATTACGGTCAACGAACGCATCGTGATGGCCGAACTCGCCTGTGACGGCGTGCTTGTCGCAACACCTGCCGGCTCGACCGCCTATAATCTCTCGGCACAGGGACCGATACTGCCACTAGGGTCAGGACTGCTGGCGCTCACCCCGATCAGCCCGTTTCGCCCGCGACGCTGGCGCGGTGCGATCCTGACCGACAAAGCGCGAATATGCATGCGCGTGCTCGACCACGGCAAACGCCCCGTCTCCGCGGTCGCGGATCAGCATGAAGTGCGCGAAATCACCGAATTGTCGATCGGGATGGATCGTTCGCGTGAGCTGACTTTGCTGTTCGATCCCGAACATGCGCTCGACGACCGGATCACGATGGAGCAGTTCATCGCATAAACCGCTTGCGAAGGGCTTGCATCGCCGCGAGGGCGAGTTATAGAGCCACCTCCCGCGACGGAAGCATTCCCTGATAGCTCAGCGGTAGAGCTCTCGACTGTTAATCGAGCGGCCGTAGGTTCGAATCCTACTCAGGGAGCCACCGTCGCGGATCAGCCCTATCGACATGGGCCTTGCTCCGCATTTTTCCGAATTCCGATCAAGCCCGCTCGGCCAATACGGCCAGCGGTCCCATTTCCTCGTTCGCACCTAGAATCTCTCCACATCGGTCAAAAGCGGCTCGCGTCGAATAGTCTGGCCGTCCTTGGCGGACCTGGTTGCAAGGTTGGGAGAAGTCGCTGGATGCGCGTGCCCGCGATCATGCCGGGATTGCCGACGAACCTCTTCCGGTAGTGGCCGTCCCACATAGCCAGGCCGCGCGCCACGCCTGACGTCATAGTCGTCGCGACGAAACATCCGCCACATGCCGGTCTGAAAATCCTGGATCATCGGCGCGTCGCACCGCGAGCAGTTGCCACGACGATCGAGTCCATCGGACCAGATCGCGCTCAGGTCGACATCCTTATGTCCGAATAATGTGCATTTGATCATCATCTTACCCCCTTGCGATGATAGCATATTCGCCTCGCCGCCCGGGACAAGTGGTACTTCGGGTCGATCTGCGGCCGCGACAGCGACAGTTCAGCCGTCCAGCCTTAAAGAACGGCGATGCTGTCCCGTCACTTGCTCGTTTTAATCGTGCCGATGTTCGTCATCTGGGCCCCGGCCCTGGCGCAATCCTCCGGTGACGGGCCCTCGCACATCAAAACCGGCCCGATCGGAAACCGCCCCATCGACACCGTCGCGGTCGAATTGGCGGCGGCGGCGATCGAGCGGGATGCCGTCACCTACGCTGCCCTGGCCGGTGTCCCGATTGCGTCGGCGCGGATCGCGCTGGCTTCGCAGCTTGGTAGCATTCCAGCGACCGACGCGCTTGCCCGCGAATTTTCCGCGCGGCTCGTCGGTATTGCGTTCGATCACGAACCCAGCCCGGCGATCAGCGTTCTGCTGACCGGAGAGGAAGCAGTAGAACCGCGCACGATCCGCGCCGGCGGAATCGATATTCCGGTGCTGTTCCGAACCGGCGCCGCCGCGAGCGAAAGCGAGCTGATCGCTGCGATCGCGACGCATCAGGCAGATATCCGCGCATCGCTATCCACGCCACCGGGCATGGGAATCGATTCGCGAACGGGCGACGTCGTCATTCTCGTCAGCGAGGCCGATGCGCGAACGGGCATCGCGCAACTGACAGCGCGATTCGCCGCGATGATGGGTGTGCCCGTCCGAATCGAACGCGCGACGATGCCGAGTAATATGGCGATCGTCGGTGGATCGCGTGTCGTCGGCGCCAAAGTTTCGGGCGGTCCGCGCTATGCCTGCACCACTGGCTATGCGGTCACCGATGGCGCGCGTGGTGCGATGCTGACCGCCGCTCATTGCCCTGACACGCTACGCTATGTCGATCGTGATGGGCATGTGACGCCGCTCACCTATCTCGATCAATGGGGCTGGGGCTATCAGGACGTACAGGTCAACACGAGCGAGGTGCCCGTTTCTCCCTATTTCTTCGCCGATACCGCCAAATCGCTGCTGCGCCCGGTAATGGCACGACAATCACGTGCCAGCACGCGGGTCGGCGACATCGTCTGCCATCGCGGTGAGCGGACGGGCTATAGCTGCGCGCGCGTCATCATGACCAACTTCGCACCAGCCGGCGACCTGTGCGGCGGGGCCTGTCTGCCCACTTGGGTCGCGGTTGCCGGGCCGACCTGCCTCGCAGGGGACAGCGGCGCGCCTGTCTTTATCGGCACGATCGCGCTCGGCATCGTCAAGGGCGGCACCTATCGCGCCGACGGGACGTGTTCGATCTATTATTACATGTCGCTCGATTACGTGCCGCCGACGTGGCATGTCCTGACCGCGATAGAATGACGCGGCGAATTTGTCGGGGGGGCGATACCTCGTGACACGTTATGCGACGTTGGCGATCTCCGTCTTCGTTTGCTGGGGCAGTCCCAGAAATTTCGCCTGCTCCGCCCGCAGCTTGTCGCCCGCCTCGTCGTACAGAAACGGGAGCAGGGCGTAGCGAACGCCTGCGGTCACCGGCGTCGCCTGATGCAGGAGAGAGCAGGAAAAGACGACGGCACCGCCCGTCGGCGCGCGGTAGGTTCGCGCCCCGAATTCGGGAAAACACAAATCCCCGCCTTCATAATCGTCGGTGTTTAGGTTGAGCGTTACTGCGAACCGTCGATGCGCGGTGCCAACAACGGTGTCGTCCCGATGCGCGCGGAAATGACCGCCCTCTTCCGCGTCGTAACAACCGATGAGCAGCCGTTCGACATGGGTGGCGTCAAACTGAAACGTGCGTTTGATCAATGGCGCCAGGCGGCTGGCCACCCCAGCAACTTTATGTTTCAACATTTCTC
>JAPKCG010000538.1 GCA_028823055.1 Sphingomonas bacterium | reverse complement strand
GGAACGCCGACAGCAGGCGTGTCGCAATCGCGAGCGGGATGCGGTCGTTCATCAGGTGGCTCTATCGCGCCTCGCCGCTTCGCGCTATCCGCGCCGACCATGATCAAGCACGCACTCCCCGTCACCCGCGAGGCGGATTTCGCCGCCTGGTATCAGGCCGTCATCACCGAAGCCGACATGGCCGAAGAATCGGGCGTGCGCGGTTGCATGGTCATCCGCCCCTGGGGCTATGGCATCTGGGAACGGATTCAGCGGTTGCTGGATGACCGGATCAAGGCGACGGGGCATGAAAACTGCTATTTCCCGCTGTTCATCCCGCTCAGCTATTTCGAGAAAGAGGCCGAACATGTCGACGGCTTCGCCAAGGAAATGGCGGTCGTCACGCATCACCGGTTGGTCAGCGACGGCAAGGGCGGCTTGATTCCCGATCCTACGGCGAAGCTCGAAGAGCCGCTCGTCGTTCGCCCCACGTCCGAAACCGTGATCGGCACCGCGTTCGCGCGCTGGGTCCAGTCGTGGCGCGATCTTCCCGTGCTGATCAACCAATGGGCGAATGTCGTTCGCTGGGAAATGCGCACCCGCATGTTCCTGCGCACCGCCGAATTCCTGTGGCAGGAGGGGCATACCGCGCACGCGACAGAGGCCGAGGCGCGCGAAGAGACGCTGAAAATGATCGAGGTCTATCGCGACTTCGCCGAAAATTGCGCGGCGATGCCCGTCATCGTCGGCGAAAAGCCGGAGAACGAACGCTTTCCCGGCGCGGTCGGCACCTGGTCGATCGAGGCGATGATGCAGGACGGCAAGGCGCTCCAGGCGGGCACGAGCCATTTCCTCGGCACCAATTTTTCTGAAGCGCAGGGTATCCGTTACCAGAACAAGGAAGGTAGCCTCGAACTCGCACAGACGACGAGCTGGGGCATGTCGACGCGGATGATCGGCGGGCTCATCATGGTGCATGGCGACGACGATGGCCTGCGCGTCCCCCCGCAGATCGCGCCGTGGCAGATCGTGATCGTCCCGATGCTGCGCGACAATGACGAGGATGAGGCGTTGGTTGCCTATGCCAAGGGCATTCAGGCGAATCTCGCCAAACTCACTGCGCTCGGCGAACCGGTGCGCGCGCTCATCGACCTCAAGCCGGCGAAGGCGGCGACGAAGCGCTGGGGCTGGGTCAAGAAGGGCGCGCCGATCGTGATCGAGATTGGCGGGCGCGACATGGCTGGCGGCAACGTTTCGGTCATCCGCCGCGACCGCCTGTACCGAGAGGACGGCAAACTCGATTCGCGGGTCGTCGACGCCGCCGCTTTCGTGGGCGACGCCGCCAACATGCTGGCCGCGATTCAGGAGGCGTTGTTCGAAGCCGCGCACACCCGCCTCAAGGACAATATCACCCCCGTCAGCGACTGGGCCGAGATCGAGGCGATGTTCGCCGAGGGTAAGAAAACTCCCGGCTGGGCCGATGTCGCCTGGTCGAAGCCCACCGGTGCGGCGCTCGACGCGGTCGTCGAGCGGCTCAAGGTGTTGAAACTGACGCTGCGCAATGCGCCGATGGGCCAGACCGGTCATCCCGGCGACATCTGCATCTTCACAGGGGACGAGGCGGTCGAACGCGTGCTGGTCGGGCGCGCCTATTAAAGGCACGCCCGCGCATCGCTTATTTCAGCTTGAATTCCAGCCCGCGGCTTTCCCAGTCCGTCTTGGTTTCGCAGATCGTCTCGGGCATGGTCTTCAATGTCTTCTTGTCCACCAGGGCGGAAAGGGCGGTGCGCGGCATGCACAATTTGCTGTCCTCGTTCGCAAACACGCTGGCGGGAACGACGACCGGTTTCGTCTTTGCAAATGCGGGTGACGCAAGCGTGACCACGGATAGCGACGTGGCGAGAACGATAGTGGTCAGGCGCGAACGTGGCATGATAATCTCCCTTGATATGTGACCCGGCAATGAGCCGTTATCCGTGTTACTGCATTATGTATGCCAAACACCTAAGTGTTTGTGATATAACAATAACTGCTAATAACGGTGTGGTGCATGATCCTGAAGGGAGGTGATTTCCGCCACTATTCGGCGACGTTTGCGACGG
>JAPKCG010000537.1 GCA_028823055.1 Sphingomonas bacterium | reverse complement strand
TCCTGACGACGTTGTTCCTGCGGCTGATCAAGATGATCATCGCGCCGCTCGTCTTTTCGACGCTGGTCGTGGGGATCGCGCATATGGGCGATACCGCCGCGCTGGGTCGCGTCGGCCTCAAGAGCATCGGCTGGTTCGTCTGCGCCAGCCTGGTCTCGCTCGTCCTCGGGCTGATCCTGGTCAACGTGTTGCAGCCCGGTGTGGGGCTCAACCTGCCGCTGCCGCCGGTGACCGCGGCGAGCGGCGTCGACAAGGCGGGGTTCGACCTTGCCACATTCGTCGCGCATATCGTCCCCGCCTCGATGATCGAGGCGATGGCGACCAACGAGATTCTCCAGATCGTCGTCTTTTCGGTCTTCGTCGGCGTTGCGATCACCGCGGTCGGCGAAAAGGCCACACCGCTGGTCAAGGCGGTCGAGGCGCTCGTCGCGGTGATGCTGCAAATCACCAACTACGTCATGCGCTTCGCCCCGCTGGCGGTGTTCGCTGCCGTCGCGTCGACGCTCGCCGAACGCGGGCCGGGCGTGATCGCCGACCTCGCCTATTTCATGGGGTCCTTCTACCTCGGACTGATCGCCTTGTGGCTGTGCCTGATCGGCGTCGCCTTTGCGTTGCTCGGGCAGCGGACGCGGTTCCTGCTTCGCTACATCCGCGATCCGCTCATCCTGGCCTTTTCGACCGCGTCGTCGGAGGCGGCCTATCCGCGCACGCTCGAGGCGCTCGACAAGTTCGGGGTGCCGCCGCGGATCGCGAGCTTCGTGCTACCGCTGGGCTATTCGTTCAACCTCGACGGGTCGATGATGTACATGACCTTCGCGTCGCTGTTCATCGCGCAGGCGTATGGCATGCACCTCGAACTGGGGCAGCAGATCGTGATGCTGCTGGTGCTGATGGTGACGTCGAAGGGGATTGCGGGGGTGCCGCGGGCGTCACTCGTCGTGATCGCGGCGACGCTGTCGATGTTCCGGATCCCGGAGGCGGGGCTGCTGCGGCGCTCAGGCGTAGGCGTAGGGCCCGCCTTTCGCCAGCGCGGCCTGATAGGCTGCGCGTGCGTGGACCTTCTCGAGCCATGCGATCGTGTGCGGGCGGCTGGTATCGAGCCCCGCGCGGCTCGCCGCCGCCTCGAGCGGGAAGCTCATCATGATATCGGCCGCCGTCATGTCGTTCCCCGCGAACCACGGGCGCTGCGCCAGTTCGTTTTCGACATAGTCGAGATGGACGTCGATCATCGGCTGGATCCGCGCCGCCGCGCGCTTGCCGAGCAGCGGGATGCGCCCCATCACCAGCTTCATCACCAGCGGCGGCATCATCGAGCCCTCGGCATAATGGAGCCAGAAGCGATAGCGCAGCGCGGCATCGCGGTTGGCGGGCGCGCCGAGCTTGCCGTCGGCCTTGTCGACCAGATATTCGACGATCGCGCCGGTTTCGGCGATCACGCGGCCCCCGTCGCCGCCATCGGTGATCACCGGCGACTTGCCGAGCGGGTGGACCGCCTTGAGTTCGGGCGGCGCGAGCATCGTCACCTTGTTGCGCTCATACCGTTTGATCGCATAGGGCACGCCAATCTCTTCGAGCATCCACAACACCCGCTGCGAGCGCGAATTTTCCAGATGGTGGACGGTGATCGTCATATCGTCTCTCCGGTTGCCCGCGCGCGCCAGATCCAGGCGGCGGCGGGGAAGGCGATCTCGCCCTTGTCGAGGTGAGTGTGGAGAATGGCGCGCAACGTGTCGAGCATCGCGGCGCGCTCGACCGATGCGGCCTCGCGCAGCGACCGCGCGATCGGGCCGATCCGGCGCAGGAAATCGACCGCATCGGCGACCGGGTCCGCGCCCCCGCCCGCCACATAGCGGTACTCGACGGGCTCGGCGGTAACGTCGCCCCAGCCTGCGCGGGCAAGCATCGCGCTTACCCAGTCCCGATCGGCAAAGCCGAACGGCCCGGGCGCATAGCCCGCCGCCGGGCGCGGAACCTTGCCCGTCACCGCCGCGACCAGATCGGACGCCCAGGGGTTGCGCGCCGCGCTCTGGAAACACGAGAAGATGAGCGCGGCCCCGGGGGCGGCGCGTCGACGCAGCGCGGCAAACACCG
>JAPKCG010000536.1 GCA_028823055.1 Sphingomonas bacterium | reverse complement strand
CAGCGCGACCCTGTGCCGAACGGTCGAGCGTGGAAACCACAAACATCGTTCCGAATGCGAGGATGACCGAATACAGCGCCGGGTAGGATTCCGGAAATACCGCCGTCTCGTTGCCCAGCACGCCGACCCACACGGGTGGCGCCAGGACCATCAAAAGGATCGCGGCCGTAAGCCCTATCGTGCCACCAGCCAGCGCGCCGCGCGTGGTCAAGCCGCGCCAGTAGATGCTCAAAATGAGTAACGGAAAGTTGGTGGACGCCCCGATCGCCAGGGTAAGCGATACCAGGTAGGCGATGTTTTCCTTTTCGAAAATCATCGCGAGGCCGGCGACAACCAGTCCCAACACGACTGCGGAAAAACGGGAAACTCTCACCTGATCAGCTCCGCTTGCTGTGCCCGCTTTTAGCACGTTGGCGTAGAGGTCGTGCGAGATCGCCGAGACCGCGGCCAGGGTCAGGCCGGCGACGACCGCGAGAATCGTGGCAAAAGCCACCGCTGAAATGACCCCGAAGAAGATTTCGCCACCGACGGCGTGGGAGAGGTGCACGCTCACCATGTTCGCGCCCCCCGCGATCGCTCCTCCGGAATCCAAATACGCCGGATTCCCTGTTACCAGCGCGACAGCGCCGACACCGATAATGAAGAAGAGGAGCAGGTTCACGAAGGCAATTACGCTGATCGCAACAACTGCCGACTGACGGGCTGCGGCGGCATCGCGCACGGTAAAGAAACGCATGAGCAGATGTGGAGAGCCGGCCAGCCCGAAACACAGGCCTATGCCCAATGACAAGGCCGACAGTGTGCTCAAGCCCAGGCCCCCGCCTTTGCGGAGAAAGCCCTCGCTGCCATGGCGGGCCTCTGCGACAGCGTACAGGGCGGAGAAATCGAAATCAAAGTGCGCCAGGGTGAGGAACGCGAGTGCGACGAGACCCACCAAGAGCATGACGGCCTTGGTGATCTGCACCCACGTCGTCGCCAGCATGCCGCCCACGCTCACGTAGAGCACCATGAGTCCGGTGACGATGAGCACCGACCATCCGTAGTCGATCCCGAAGAGGACCTCGATCAGGGCGCCTGCACCAACCACTTGTACCATCAGATACATGATCGAAAACGCCAGCGTCGTGATCGCCGCCAGAATCCTCAGAGGACGCTCCTTCAGCCGCGCACAAATGATGTCCGTGAAGGTATAACGCCCTAGCTCTTTGAGCTTGTCGGTCATCAGGAAGATCAGGATGCTGAAGGCCGCCACCGGCGCAGCGAGATAGATAACTGCGTCGTAACCCGCATTGAAGATTATGGCGGAGATGCCTAGCAGTGTGGCCGCCGACATGAAGTCCCCGGCAATCGCGAAACCGTTGGCGACACCGCCCACAGTACCGCCCGCGACGAAGAAATCAGCAGCGGTGTGCGTGCGACGAGCCGCGGCGATGGTGATGCCCACCGTGAGCAGGATAATGGCCAGGAAGAAAGCGATGGCCACTAGTGGTCCGCCTCTCGCTGCTTCAAATAGATGAAGGCCAGGAGCGGGCCCAAGACCTGGAGGACGAGATACAGCAGCATTCCTAAATTGAGCCGACCCACGACGCCAGTGGCCATGAATTCAGGAAAGAGCGGAACACCCAGAACCAGAACGATGAACAGGAGCAGGACGCTCAGAGCATAGATCCATCTTTCAGACACGGTATCTGCCCCTTCAGGATGCTCTGAGTTTAATCGATCGGGCTTCTATGGGCGGGGGGCGCAAGACCTTCCTCGACCTCGCGTTTTCGAAGCATCACTGTATTCGACTCATTCCATCCTTTTCTTCGGGCGCAGAACGAAGTCTTCAATACGCGATGACGCTAGATCATCTTTTTCGACGAGTTTCTCGATGATGGACATATGGTTCCGATCCTGGATCAGGATCACCTCGACCCTCTCTTGACCAGCCGCCTTGAGCGCGGCCACAGCCCGTTTGATCTGGCCACGGCGCCATTCTGCATCACCATCTGCGTACACGAACAGCAGCGGTGCTCTCCGGGATCCAACGTGGCTGATCGGCGAAGCCTCGCGCCAGGTTGAAGCATCGGAACCCCAAACGCTCTTCGGACGAT
>JAPKCG010000535.1 GCA_028823055.1 Sphingomonas bacterium | reverse complement strand
CGCGCGCAGTCGAAGGAAAATCTCGACAAGGCGGGCAAGCAGTTCGAATCGATCTTCACCGGCATGATGCTCAAGGCCGCGCGCAGCGCGAAGCTGAGCGATTCGCTGTTCGAATCGAAGGCGATCGATACCTTTACCGACATGCAGGATACGCAGGTCGCCAAGATCATGGCGGAGCATACGCCGCTGGGGATCGGCAAGGCGATGACCGATTTCCTGTCGCAGAAAACCGGCCCGTCGCAATCCGATCTTAACGACTCATCGTCAGACCCGCCGAAATGAGCGACCTGCTCTCTATCGCCGCCTCTGGCGTGCGCGCGTATCAGACCGCGCTGAACACTGTCGGCGACAATATCGCCAACAGCGGCGTCGCCGGCTATTCGCGGCGCAGCGTCACACTGAACGAAGTGACGGTAGGGGGCGGTCCGACCGTCAGCGGGCTTGAATCGGGTATCGGCGTGCTGGCATCCAGCATCGCACGGTCCAGCAACAGCTTTGCAACGCAGGCGATGCGCAGTGCGGGGACCGATCTGAGCAAGACGACGACGAGCGTCGCGTGGCTCGACCGGATCGGCAAGGCGCTCGATGGCAATAATATCGCGGCGCGGGTTACCGGGTTCTTCAACTCATCTGACGCGCTGGCCGCCGAGCCCGCATCGAGCGCGCTGCGCGCCAATTTTCTGGCTGCGGGGGAAAATGTCGGCAATGCGTTCAAGGCCACCGGCATCGCGTTCGACCAGATCGATTCGGACCTCGACGGGCAGGCGACGCAGACCGCGCAGACGCTGACCTCGCTCGGCGCCTCGCTCGTTCGGATCAACGACGGGTTGGGGCGAACCAAGGCGGGTACTACCGCCGCGGCGCAATTGCTCGACCAACGCGACGTGATCCTCGACCAGATGAGCACGATCAGCGAAATCAAGGTGACGAGCGACACCATCGGTCGCACGAGCGTCCAGCTGAGTTCGGGGGCAGGGGTTCCGTTCGTCTCGATCGGGCAGTCCAATGCCGTTAGATACGTCCGCGACAATGCCGGCGATGTCAGCTTCCAGGTCCAGGAGGGGGCCGGGTGGGCGAAGCTCGATCCGACGGGCGGCGCGCTGGCGGGCTTTGTCGAGGGTGCCCAGCGGGCCAGTGCGGCGCGTGACGCGATCGAGGCGGTCGCGACCAAATTCACGACCGACATCAATACGCAGAACCGCGCCGGTTATGACCTGAATGGCAATGCGGGCGGCGATTTGTTCATGACCGGGACGCGGCCAACCGACATCTCGATCCCCACCAGCGTCACGTTCAAGGATATCGCCGCCGCTGCCGAGGATTTGCCCGGCAATCCAGGCAAGTCGCGCGGGACGCGCGATGGCGGCAATCTGGCGCAGTTCAACGCGCTGCGTCTCACCGGTCTTTATGAGAGCAATGTAACGAGTATCGTCACGGCAAATGCCGCGCAGTTGAAACAGCGCAGCACGATCGCCGAGGCGCAAACCGCGATCCGGGCGGGTGCCGAAACCGCGGTGTCGACCGCGAGCGGCGTCAATCTGGACGAAGAGGCGATCGATCTGATGCGCTTCCAACAAGCCTATCAAGCGTCGAGCCGTGCGATTCAGGTCGCGCGCGATACGCTCCAAACCATCCTCGATATACGGTAATCGCCATGCAGATTTCGACCACGCTCTTCTACGACATGGCATCGAAACGCATGTCGACGTTGACCGATCGGGCCAACGTGCTGCAAACGCAGATCGCGACGGGCAAGAAGGTCCAGTCCGCATCCGCAGACGCCGCGCTGGCACAGCAGGTCGCCGAGTTCGATCGCAAGGATGCCGATACCGCGGTCTATCAGTCCAATCTCAATCTTGCAGGATCGCTGCTCAATCAGGCCGATGGCGTATTGAGCAGTATGAGCGCCCAGATGCAAAGCGCGAAAGAGCTGACCATCCAGGCGGCGAACGGGACCCAGACCCCCGAAACGCGCAAGGCGATCGGCATCCAGATCACGTCGATCATCGATTCGATCGTCGGCCTGTCCAACACCAAAAACCTGCGCGGTCAGCCGCTGTTCGGCAACGAAGATGGCACGCAGGCCGTGGTAGCAACC
>JAPKCG010000534.1 GCA_028823055.1 Sphingomonas bacterium | reverse complement strand
CGGATGTTCAGGATCGCGGGTTCTGTCGATGGTGCCCATACCGGCGACACGATCGCCGAATTGATTCGTGAGATGCGGGCGATGAACGGCGATGATCCGCCGCGACAGAGCGAGCTCGACCGCGTCGCCAATGCCCGGCTCAACGAACTCGCATCGAAGCTGGAAAGCAACGATGGCCTGATAAAAGCGATCGCCAACAGCGAAACCTATGGCCGCCCCTATGATTCGGTCATCCGCGATCCGGTCAAGCTGCGCGCGCTGACGGTTGACCAAGTTCGCCGCGCTGCGGGCGAACTGCTCGATCCCGGCCGGATGCATTGGGTACTGGTCGGCGACTGGGCGAAAATCCGGCCACAGCTGGAAAAGCTGGAACTCGGCAAACCGACCGTCATCGGTTCGCGCGACTGATAGATCGTCGGCCGCGCCATCGGCGCCCCCGACATACTTCTGTTGACCTACGCAATGGACTGCGGATGATGTCCGGGTGAACGATACGCTCAGACCGCTCAACGTCAATTCGCTCTACGCTCTGCATGCGATCCTCAACTCGCCGACCCTGACGGGCGCCGCATTGATGATGGCGCGCAGCCAGCCGGCGATGAGCATGGCGCTGCGCCGGCTGCGCGAGCATTTCGGCGACGAGCTTGTACTCTATGGCAAGCCGCGGCGGCTAACCGCGATGGGCGAGGCGCTGCAGCCGCGTGTCGGACGTCTGTTGCGGGAGATCGACGACACGTTCAACCTGTCGCTCGACTTCGATCCGGCGACCGCGCGAGGTGCCGTGTCGCTGACCGCCCCCGAACCGATCGAGCTGATGTATTTGAGCCGGGTCGTGCCACGGCTGTTGCAGGATGCGCCGGGGATCGAAGTGAGGATGCTGCCGTTCCGCTACGGCTCAGAAAAGCTAATGTTCGAACAGGGCCTCGACGTAGCGGTTGTGCCGGAGGGGATGGTTGATCCGTCGCTTGCAAGCCGGACATTGTTCAATCACGATCTGAGTGCATTGGTGTGGGCGAACCACCCCGTGCAGGCGAGTGAAATGCCGCTCGACGTGTACGAACAGGGTCGGCACGTCGCAGTGTTTGACGCAATGGAACGGTCGTTGTTCGCCGAGCTTATGGACGATTCGTTGCTGGCGTCGCGCCGTATCGTCGCACGAACGGGTCTTCACGCGATGCTGCCGCATCTTATCATCGGCACCGATCTAATCGCGACGACCAGCAGCTGGCTGGCCCAATATTATGTGACGGTGCTACCGCTCCGGACGATGGCGCTGCCGCGCCCGCGATACTCATCGTCGCTGGTGGCGCAGTGGCAGCCGCATCGGCAGGACGAGCCGCTGATTCGCTGGATCGTTGCAACATTGATTGCCGCGCTTGACTGGCCCCGCGGAGATAAGTGGCGCTGATACACTCATCAGCATTGTTGATTTGAACTGCCTTCGCAATCCACGCAGCTTTTGCCTCGGTTCGGTGACAACGTCCCGGTTGGCTGTAGCGGCAACTAGATGGACGGACCGATCCACGCAGGCACTGCATGGGGACACGCCATCCGCCCGTTGCGCCGAGCGATGGGGCTATCGCCTTTCCACAGAATGGCGCTCGGGCATCAAAAAAAGGGTTATACAATGAATCGTCGACTGCCATTGGCTGGGACTATCGCCATCACCGGAATAGCGGTCGCCAGCGTGATCGTCTCGCCATCCGCATTATCTGCGCAGACGCGTTCGATCACGTTGCCGGCCATGCCGCTCGATCAGGCCCTGCAGCGGATCGCCGCGGAGACAGGCGAGCAAATAAACATTGATCCGGATGCGGTGCGCGGCCTGATCTCCAGACCGGTCGTCGACGCGCGCGATGCGGCGGATGCGGTGCGCCAAGCCACCCGTGGTCTGCCGATCGCGCGGCAGCAGGCGGACGACGGATCGATGACCGTCGCCAGTGACATCATCGTAACCGCCCGGCGAGACGAGGCGGAAACGAGCGTTCTGGTGCGCGGCGCGACCACGTCGTCGCGGCTGGGCCAGTCGCTGCGCGATCAGCCGCGCAATACGCAGGTCATTTCATCGAAGCTGCTGAAGGACCAGCAGGCTCAAACGCTGACCGAG
>JAPKCG010000533.1 GCA_028823055.1 Sphingomonas bacterium | reverse complement strand
CCGGGAGGCCGAAAGGAATTGTTCAGATCGGGGATAGGTCTTGTTAATCAAGACTTTGGATGCGCAAGTGTAAGGGCGCATTAAGCCTGCGGTTTAAGTCGAATTTTAGATGCGCTGCCTATGTTGGGTCTCAAGATGGGGTCGATAGAGAACATCCATCAGCTCAACAGCGGAGACTACTATGAACGCTCAGATGAAGGCAGACGCCGCCCCGCAGGTCGGTCCGAAGGATGAACTGAAGTCGCTTTACCTGGAGACGCTGCAGCTGGTCGAGCGGCTGCACCGCCGCCTGCTGGACGTCATCAAGGACGAGTTCGACCGTAACAGCCGCACCGACATCAACGCGGTC
Organism: Sphingomonas bacterium; assembly: GCA_028823055.1. Lineage (GTDB taxonomy): Bacteria > Pseudomonadota > Alphaproteobacteria > Sphingomonadales > Sphingomonadaceae > Sphingomonas. Next base: position 1,761 of record JAPKCG010000533.1, on the reverse strand, counting down.
CAGGCGCTGCTGCTCTTCAACATCGGCGACTCGGTGCTGACCGCCGGCGAGCTGCGCACTCGCGGCTTCTATCTCGGCTCCAACGTCTCCTACAATCTGAAGAAGCTGGTCGATCTGGGCTTCATCAACCACCAGAAGTCGCGGGTCGACCGCCGCGCGGTGAAGGTGTCGCTGACCGACACGGGCCGCGAAGTCGCCGCGATCGTCGCCGAGCTCTATGACCGTCATATCGGCTCAATCGACAAGGTCGGTGGCCTCGACGAGCAGGAATTCCAGAAGATGAACCGTTCGCTGCAGCGGCTGGACCGCTTCTGGAACGACCAGATCCTGTACCGCCTCTAGACCCAGTCCTACAGACCTCCGCGCATTTGCCTCGCGACCCTCGGGTCAGCGGGGCCTTTGCCGTTCGGACACCGCGAGGCGAGATGTTCGGGATCGCGCAGGGCAGGGGCTCACCGTCCCGGCGCAGCCTGGCGCCCGAGTCCGCAGTCGGTTCCGGGACCGGGCCGCCGATTCTCTCGTTGTGCGAACCGGTCAAGAGTGGTCAGGATGGGCGGCAGGAACTCGGATCGTGAGACATGCCGGTGTATCTGGACCGCCTCGTGACCACGCTGGACGCTGCCGCCATGGCGGGCCGCGGCCGGGCGCCTGCCCGGGTTCAGGCAGCGAGTTGTCCGCCACGCGCCGCGATCTTCCGTCTGTCGCAGATTTCCGCAGATCGCCGGCGGCTCCTTGAGCCCGCCCCAGACGCGCATCGCCTGACCGGCGCGCGTCCCATCCACGTCTCGCCGCACCGCAGATCCCTCGGTGACATCTCGAACGTGCTTTTCCCAAGGGACAGGTCCGCAGTTCGGGGCGGCGACCTCATCCATTCGCGGGATCGGAAGCTCCCGTTCTTAGAGCGGACGCAAGCATAGGGACACGCATCACCACGCCAGAGCCAAGGGAGGAATTCATGTCCAAGACCAACGGGAGCTGCTGTGCAGGTCCGGGCTATGCATCGCCGCAGGAGGCGATGAAGGCACCGCGCGAAACGGTCGTCTACACGATCTGCATCTACACCGGGACCGGGATCGAGAAGCCCGACTATCTGGCCACCATCGACGTCGATCCGGACAGTGCGACCTATGGCGAGGTGATCCACCGGACCGAAATGCCGAATGTCGGGGACGAACTCCACCACATGGGCTGGAATGCCTGCTCCTCCTGCAACACCGACGGCAGCATGGAGCGCAAGTACCTGATCATTCCGGGCGTGCGCACGACGAATTTCTACATCGTCGACACCGCCACCGATCCGCGCCGACCAACGCTGTTCAAGACGATCGACGGAAACGAGATCAAGACGAAGACGAACCTCTCGGCGCCGCACACGGTGCATTGTCTCGGCGCCGACATCATCGTGTCGATGCTCGGCGACGCCGACGGCAACGGGCCCGGCGGCTTCCTGCATCTGGACAAGGATTTCAACATCATCGGGCGCTGGGAGGAGGATCTCGGCGCGATGCGGTACAATTACGACTTCTGGTACCAGCCGCGCCACAACATGATGATCTCGACGGAATGGGCCTCGCCCAACACCTTCATGCCGGGATTCGATCTGGAGGACGTGGCGCGCGGCAAATACGGCCAGCATGTGCATTTCTGGGATTTCGCGAATCGCCGGGTCGAGCAGAGCATCGATCTGGGCGCGGAGGGCATGATCCACTGGAGGCGCGGTTCCACCACAACCCCGACAGCACGCACGGCTTCGTCGGGGCG
>JAPKCG010000087.1 GCA_028823055.1 Sphingomonas bacterium | reverse complement strand
ATATTACGACCGTAGTTCGCGCTCACTTCATAGTTGAAATTACGACTGCCGATCTGGAAATCGCCGCGCGCGCCGAGCACTGCACGGCCAAGATTGGTCGTCGAGAATCCCGTGAGATCGGCGAGATCGGCGGAAGCACGCGAAATCTGGAACCGCGTGATCCCAAGTGCTGTCAGCTGGGCGCGAGCCTGTGCGGTGAGGAAGGGGCTGTTGTTCGTGAAGGTCAGCGGCCCGCTGGCGCCACCGAACAGGTTGCTGTTGAACGTCGGCTGCTGAACGAGTTCATCGCCGCGTGAATGAAAATATTCGCCTTCGAAGAAGAGCTTGAAGGCATCAGACACATCGAAATGGGCGAAGGCATTCAGCGTATCGCGCTTTACCTGGCTGGTGATTTGCGAATAATCGTTGAACTGGAAGCCGTCGCCGCCGCTGGCGTTGATGCCGACGAACCTGATCCCCGTATTATAGGGCACCAAATTGCCGCTTGTATCGAACTGATAATTATACGCCGCGGCACCGTTACCCGTCGCCGATGTGATCAAACCACCCTGATTCAGATAATAGATAGTACCGTTGCGGATCGCGACCGATCCTGGAAAACCGTCGGACGCTGTATCGTTGAATCCGATGTTGGGGTTCAGACGCCCGTCATTGGCGAAGGTAGTGCCAGCAGGCCGACCCAATCCCGCCGCTTGCGTCGTTGATGGGTTGGTGACGTTGATATAATTGGCGCGGAGAAAGTCGCGTGAGTTATAGGTAACGCCGTCCTGCACGTCGCGCGAATAGCTGACGGTCAGATTGGCCCGACCATCGAAATAATCGTGACCGATCAACAGGCTTCCATTATAACGGAATCCATCACCTTCTTCGGTAATGCCGCTCAGCGCAGTTGCCTCGACGCCTGTGAATCGGTCACGCAAAATGATGTTGACGACGCCCGAGATCGCGTCCGATCCGTAAACAGGCGCACCGCCAATGTCGACGGTATCGACGCGGCTGACGAGGATCGTGGGGATGACGTTGAGATCGACCTGAGAACCGGCCGAGCCCTGGTTGAAGAGGGTCGTTACGTTCGACGTGACGAAGCGCCGACCGTTGACCAGTGTGAGCGTCCGGTTGGAACCCAGGCCGAAATTGTTGACGAAGTTGACGCCCTGTCCATAGCTACCCTGCGCACCATTTGGTGTAACGCTTCCCCTGAAAGTGGGTGTTTCATTCAAAGCGTCTGCGACATTGGTGAGGTTGCGATCCTCAAAATATTCCCGCGATACCGTTAGCGTGGGCTCCAACGACTGAAGGTTAGGCAGCCGGATACGCGAGCCCGTGACGACGATTTCGCCGCCCGAACCACGCGGCTCCGACGCGCAGCCTGGGATCACATTGGTCGCGCCACTAGGCTGAGTAGGATCGGCGCGGCAATCATCCGCGGATGCTCCGCTCTGAACGCCGGTTTGTGCCTGCGCGGCGATCGGCGTCAACGCCGCAATAAGTGCAACCGAGGAAACGCGCAGCAGCGCGGACGAACGACAGATCATGGCAAACCCTTTAAGATTAGGGGTTTGTAGCTAAAGCGCTGAATCGCATCGCACCAGCGATGATGAACGTAGCATTACAGAATCGTCGGCCATTGTAGCGTTTTTGCAACAATTGGACGCGCGTCGGATCTAGCGCCACACTCGCTGGAACCGCGCTCCAAGCCCGGTCAGCAACTCATATTGCGACATCCCGCTCGCCCGCGATGCAGTGCGCAGGTCGTAATCGATCGTGATCCAATCGCCTTCGGCCAACCCTGGGGCCGCGCTGACGTCGAGCGCGGTGAGGTCCATCGAGACCCGGCCGATGACGGGCAGCGTGCCACCGCACGCGCTACCGCTGTCCGAAAAGCCGCGGAAATAGCCGTCGGCATAGCCCAGGTTCAGGATCGCGACCTCGGTATCGCGCGGCGCGGTCCAGGTGGCGTTGTACCCGACGACATCGCCTGCGCGGACGCGGCGGCGCTGGAGTATCTGCGCTTCGGGTGTCACGACCGGTCGGATCGTATCGGCCAGTGTCGCGCACGGGACACCGCCATAGAGCGCGAGGCCAGGTCGGACGAGGTCGAACGCATAGTCGCGGCCGAGCGCTATCCCCGCCGAATTGGCAAGGCTCATCCGCTTCGCCTTGGTCGCGCCCGTCAGTGCCGCGAGCGCATCGCGCTGCACCGCGTTCATCGGGCTATCGTCATCGGCGCAGGCGAGATGGCTCATCAGCGTGTCGATCGCGAGGCCGTCGAGCAGGCCGCACGCTACCTCTTCGATTCCGACACCCAAGCGGTTCATGCCGGTATCGACCATCACATCGCATGATCCGCCGCCCGCCGACTTCCATCGCGCGACCTGCGCTGTGGTGTTGAGAACCGGGCGCGCGGTCATGCTGGCGAGCGCGGCGGGCATGTCCTCCGCGCGGACGCCGTGGAGCACCGCGACGGGTAGTCGGGTCTCGGCGAGCGCCGCGGCCTCGGCCCAGGTCGCGACGAAGAAATCGCGGCAGCCCGCCTCCCCCAGCGTCGTCGCGACCGCGACCGCGCCGAGGCCGTAGCCGTCGGCCTTCACCGCTGCGCCGCACGCAACCCCCGCCATCACGGCGAGGCTGCGCCAATTGGCGACGAGCGCGTCGCGATCGATCCGAAGGCGCGAAGGGGCGGACATCATCGCCCCGCGCTCTAGGCGGGCAGCCCCCCCGCCGCAACAATCAGGTGATGACGCGGTGTCGTCGATCCTCGCGCAGGCCCAGCATCGTCACGACCAGCGCCATCGCGACGACCGCCATCGTATACCAAAGGCCGGCAAAGGGATCGCCCGTTCTGGCGATGATATACTGGCTGATGAAGGGCAGAAACCCGCCGAAATATCCCGTCCCCAAATGATAGGGAATCGACAGCGAGGAATAACGGATCGCGGGCGGAAACATTTCCGACAACAATGCCGCGACCGGGCCAAAAGTAGCGCCCGACAGCGCCCCCATGACAAGGATCGCGAGCAGGATGACGACGATGTTCAGGCCCGATGGAACGACCGGGTCAAGATCGTAGCCCGCTTTCGTCAGCGCTCTGTCGAGCGCGGCGGGACTATGATCGACAATCGGATCGCCGCCGATCGACACGATCGTCACCGGCGTCTGCGCCTTTGTATAGGGTATCCCCTTTTTAGAGAAATAATCGAGCAACTGCCCGCATTCGTCGGACTGTTCGGCGGCGAAAGGACTATACGAACAATGCGGTCCCGCGACGATCACGGGTGCCTGCCGTGCCGCCCTCGCCAAGCCCGGATTGGCGGCGGCGCCGATCGTCCAGAAAATCGGAAATAACAGGACGAGTGTCAGCATGTAACCGATCACGATCGGTTTCTTGCGCCCGACGCGGTCGGACAGCCGCCCGAACAGGATGAACCAGCCCAGCCCCATGATCGCGCCCGCACCGACGATCAACTGCGCGGTCGTCGCCTCGACGCGCATCGTCGATTGCAGGAAGCTCAGCACGGTGAACATCGCGGTGTACCAGATCACCGTCAATCCCGCCGCGATCCCGAACAGCGCGACCGCCATCCGACGAATATTGCCCGGATAGGTAAAGCTTTCGACAATCGGATTCGTCGCGCGCTCACCGGCCGCGCGCATCGCGGTAAAGACCGGGCTTTCCGACAATTTGAGTCGCATCCATAGCGAAATTGCGAGGAGCAGGAGCGAGAACAGAAACGGGAAACGCCACCAGCCCGCATCCCACCAGGCGGCGGGGACGAGAAACTTCGTCGCGAGCACGACCGCGAGGCTGAGGATGAAGCCACCGACGACGCCCGCCTGAATGAAACTGGTGTAAAAGCCCGCTTTGCCAGGCGGCGAATGTTCGGCGACGTAAACCGCCGCGCCGCCATATTCGCCGCCCAGCGCGAGCCCCTGCATGATCCTGAGCATCAACACGATCGCGGGCGCGAGATAGCCGATCGATGCGGCGGACGGGACCAGCCCGACGCCTGCGGTCGCGATCCCCATCAGCGTGATCGTGACAAGAAACGTATATTTACGCCCCAGCCGATCGCCGAGATAGCCGAACAGCACCGCACCGAGCGGGCGAAAGCCGAATCCGACCGCAAATCCCGCCCAGGCGAGTAGCGTCTGGACGACTTCATTCCCCGCAGGAAAGAAAGTCTTGCCGATGATCCCCGACGCCGCGAGCGTGCCGTAGATGAAGAAATCATACCATTCGAACACGGTGCCGAGCGAGGAGGCGGTAATGACCAGCCGGATCTCCTTCGCGCTCGGTTCGCGCACCGGCTCGATTACGCTTGCGGCGTCGGTGGCCATGGTCGTCGTCCCTCCCTGAAGCCTGACGGTTTAGCGGCGCGAACGGCAACGGCAAGCATTAGGCCCTTGGCACGCGCGTGCATCGGAGTAGGTTCGAAAAGAAAAACCGACGACGACCGGAAGAGGAGCGCCCCCATGCGTATCGCCACGATCCTGCCCCTCATTCTCGGCTGCGCGCTCGCCGCCTGTAGTTCGGGGCAGAAGACCGACGCCGACGGCTTCGTCGTCGATCCCGAATTCGAAAAGAAGCTGCAACAGCAATTGCTCGATGCGCAGCCCGGCACCGTGATTGCGATCCCGGCGGGCAAATACGCGCTGTCGAGAAGCCTCAGCCTCACCGGCAACGGCGTCACGATCAAGGGGGCGGGAATGGACAGCACCATCCTGTCCTTCGCGCGTCAAACCTCGGGGGCGGAGGGAATGCTCGTCACCGGCGACGATTTCACGCTAGAGGACCTGGCGATCGAGGATAGCAAAGGCGATGCGCTCAAGATCAACGGTACGAAGAATGCGGTCATGCGCCGCGTCCGTGCCGAATGGACCGGAGGGGCGAAGACGACGAACGGCGCCTATGGACTCTATCCGGTTCAGGTCACCAACGTGCTGATCGAGGGCAGCGTCGTGAAGGGCGCGTCGGACGCGGGCATCTATGTCGGCCAATCGACCAACATCGTCGTGCGCAGCAATCATGCCGAAGACAATGTCGCCGGGATCGAGATCGAAAATTCGAGCAACGCCGATGTTTACGACAACACGACGACAGGCAATACCGGCGGCATCCTGGTCTTCAACATGCCTAACCTGCCCGTCCCCGGCAGCAGGACGCGCGTGTTCAAGAATATCGTGAAGGCGAACAACCACGCCAATTTCGGTGCTGCAGGCAGCGCGGTGAGCAGCGTACCGCCGGGGTCGGGCGTCATCGTCAATTCGAACGACGATGTCGAAATCTTCGCCAACGACATTGCGGACAACAAGACCGCGAACGTCATCATTTCCAGTTACTATTCGACCGGGTTCGACACGAAAAAGGGCGTGTCGGCGGCTTATGACCCCTATCCCGAAAACATCTATATCGCCGACAATGACTTTTCGGGCGGTGGCACCGATCCGGGCGCGAAATATGCGCCGCTAAAGGCGCTGGCGGGCGGACAGCTTCCCGCGATCCTGTGGGACGGATTCCGCAATCCGAAGGTCGCCGATCCGGGCATCTGCGTCCAGAATGGCGATGCGCAGCTATTGAATGCGGATGGCCCCGGCAAATTCGCGAATGCGCGGATCGATCAGACCGTGAATTGCGCTCCGAAAGCACGGCTGCAGGCGGTTACGCTGCCCGCGTCGATGACGAAGGATAGCGGCACGAAGTGACGGCGCGGATCGCCTCGATCCTGCTGGTCCTGACGCTATTGTTCGGCTGCGCGCGGACACCGCGCGAAGTTATTTTCCACGCCAACGACAATCCCCAGCGGCTGAGCGATTGGGGCCTGTTCACCGTGGCTGACGGGCGGATCGCGCCGCATGCGGCGATGGTGACCTATGATCTCGCGACGCCGTTGTTCAGCGATTACGCGCAGAAATGGCGGACGGTCTGGATGCCCAGGGGGGTCCATGCGCGCTATGATGCCGATCGCTGGTTCGACTTTCCCGTCGGCACCATCGTCACCAAGACCTTTTATTACACGACGCCGACCAGCGCCGCCGATCCGCAGACGAGCGAGTCCGTCCTGAAGGCGACCCCCGCGATGCTTCAGACCGGCGTCGATGGCCTTGACCTGACGCACGTCCGGCTGGTCGAGACGCGATTATTGGTGAAGCGGGCAAGCGGGTGGGTCGCGCTGCCCTATGTGTGGAATGCGGACGGGACCGATGCGACGCTGGAACGGACGGGGGCGGACATTCCGCTGACGCTTCAAACCGGTTCGGCCAAGGCCGCATTCGTCTATTCGGTGCCGAATCAGAACCAGTGCGCGGGGTGCCATGCGCAGGATTATCGCACCCGCGCGATTCAGCCGATCGGTCTCAAGGCGCGCCATCTGAACCGCGATTTTCCAGGTGACGGCGGGGAGATCAACCAGTTGAGACGGCTCGTCGCTAAGGGCTATCTGACCGGCGTTCCCGACGCAGGCGTGCCGCGCAATGCCGATTGGCAGGACCAAAGCGCAGCGCTTTCGCCACGCGCACGCGCCTATCTCGACATCAATTGCAGCCATTGCCACAATCGCGACGGGGCGGCGCGGACGTCGGGGCTGTGGCTCGATACCGAGACGGTCGACCCGCGCACCATGGGGCTGTGCAAGCCGCCGGTCGCGGCGGGGCGGGGCACGGGCGACCGATCGTTCGACGTCGTGCCGGGACATCCCGAAGCGTCGATCATCCCCTATCGCATGACAAGTACCGATCCGGGCGAGATGATGCCTGAAGTCGGGCGCGCGTTGGTGCATCGCGAGGGGGTGGACCTGATCAGCCGCTACATCGCGGCAATGAAGGGGGTTTGTGCCATTGACGCTGGACCCGGCGCTTAGTCGCGCCGCCGACCGAATGCCGGCTCAGGCCTCGCCGCGCAGCATCCGGATGATGCCCGAAAAATCCACCCCACCCTGCCCCTGATCGGTAAAGGCTTCGTAAAGCTCACGCGCTTTCGCCCCGATCGGGGTTTGCGCGCCGACATCCTCCGACGCCGCCATTGCGAGCCGCAGGTCCTTGAGCATCAGCGCCGCCGCAAAGCCGCCCTGATAGTCATGTTCCGACGGACTATCGGGTCCGACGCCGGGGATGGGGCAATAGGTCGTCATCGACCAGCTTTGCCCCGAACTGACGCTGGCGATGTCGTAAAACGCCTGCGGTTTCAGCCCCAGCTTTTCAGCGAGCAGGAACGCCTCGCACGTCGCGACCATCGTACTGCCGAGAATCATGTTGTTGCAGATCTTCGCCGCCTGACCCGCGCCGTTCCCGCCTGCGTGGATCACCGCCTTGCCCATATCGGAAAGAAAGGGCTCCGCGCGATCGAACGCATCCTGCGAGCCGCCGACCATGAAGGTCAGCGTGCCGCCATTCGCGGCACCGATCCCGCCCGAGACGGGGGCATCGACCGCAGTCAGCCCCTTGGCGGAGGCGGCATCCGCGATCCGCTTCGCGGTCGCGACATCGATCGTCGAACAGTCGATCAGGATCGCCGACGTCGCGGCGTTGCCATATACCGCGTCCGTATAGACACTTTCGACATGCGTGCCGGCGGGCAACATCGTGACGACCGCCTCGGCACCCTCGACCGCTTCACGCGCATCCGATTTGGGCAGGCAGCCAGCAGCCTTCGCCTTGGCGAGCGCATCTTCGCTAAGGTCGAAAGCGCGGACGTCATGCCCGTTCTTCGCCAGATTGGCGGCCATCCCGCCCCCCATATTGCCAAGTCCGATAAATGCGACGCGTGCCATGAATTCCTGCTCCTATGCGATCACAGTCCTGCGCTTGCAGGAATGCGCCTGTTATTTGCCCGTCCACTTTCCGGGACGTTTTTCGACGAAGGCGGCCATGCCTTCCTTCTGATCCGCGGTCCCGAACAGGCCGTGGAACAGGCGGCGTTCGAACTGGACGCCCGCGGTCAACCCGGTTTCGAAGGCGGCGTTGACCATTTCCTTGTTCGCCTTCACCGCGATGGGTGCCATTTCCGCGATCGTCGTCGCAGCCTTGACCGCTTCCTCGATCAGGTCGGCGGCGGGGATGATCCGGCCGACGAGCCCGGCGCGTTCCGCCTCCTCTGCATCCATCATCCGCCCGGTCAGGCACATTTCCATCGCCTTCGCCTTGCCGACCGCGCGGGTCAGCCGCTGCGATCCGCCCATGCCGGGGCTGACCGCCAGCTTGATCTCGGGCTGGCCGAACCTGGCGGTGTCGGCCGCGAGGATGAAATCGCACATCATCGCCAGCTCGCACCCGCCACCCAGAGCATAGCCCGCGACCGCCGCGATCACGGGTTTGCGTGTCTGAACGAGCCTGTCATAGCCCGAAAAATGGTCGCTGCCGTACATGGCGGCAAAGTCCATCGCGGACATTTCCTTGATGTCCGCGCCCGCCGCAAACGCCTTTTCGCTGCCGGTGATGACCGCGCAGCCCTGCGCAGGATCGGCATCGAATGCGGCCAGCGCAGCGAGCAGATCGGTCAGCACCTGCGCGTTCAGCGCGTTCAGCGCCCTGGGCCGGTTGAGCGTGATCAGCGTGACGGCGCCACGCTGTTCGACGAGGATCGTTTCATAGTCCATCGGGTTCTCCTGAATCAGTGCGGGGTCCACGCCTCATGCTCGGGCAATGGCGCGAAGATCTGGTCGATCGTATGGCCGGTGACGCCCTCGGGTGTATCGGGATGCCAGCGCGGGGCATTGTCCTTGTCGACGATCACCGCGCGCACGCCTTCGAGGAAATCGTGGCGCTGGACGACGCGGCTGCCGACCGCATATTCCTGACGCATCTCATCCTCGAACGTCTTCATCGCCTTGCCATCGAGCAGCAATTTGAGGCTGACCTTCATCGTCTGCGGCGATTTGGTCTTGAGCGTTGCGAGCTGTTTCGCCGCCCATTCGCCATCATCGGCGGCAAGCGCGGCGTAGATGTCCTCCAGCTTGTCGCTCGCGAACAGACGATCGATTTCCTCGCGATGCGCAAGGATTGCTGGCTCGGGCGCATCGATCGCGCACTCGTCGAGGATCGCGGCAATATCCTGCGGGGACGCGGTGATCCGCCCTTTCGCCGCCTCAAGCGCATCGCTCGGCAGATAATGCGTCGCCAGGCCCAACGCCTTGCACGCCGCGCCGTCGAGCCGGTGCCCGGTCAGCGCGAGATACTGTCCGATCCGACCCGGCAGCCGCGACAGATACCAGCCACCGCCGACATCGGGGAACAGGCCGATACCCGTTTCGGGCATCGCGAATTTCGTGTTCTCCGTCGCGACGCGATAATCGCAGGGCAGCGCGATACCGACGCCGCCGCCCATCGTGATCCCGTCCATGAAGGCGAGCGTCGGCTTGGCATAGGTGAACAGGCAGTGATTGAGCCGATATTCGGTGTGAAAGAAGCCACGCGCGTCCGCTCCGTCCTTCGCACCGCTGTCGGCGAGCATCCGAATGTCCCCGCCCGCGCAAAAACCCCTGCCCTCCGCATGGTCGATCAGCACCGCCTCGATCGACACATCGTCGCGCCATGTATCGAGCGCATCGAGCATCGCGGCGCACATCGCGGTGTTGAGCGCGTGCAGCGCCTTTGGCCGGTCAAGCCGGATACGGCCTGTCGCGCCGTCGGTCAGCGTCTGGATGTCGCTTGTCATTGTCGCGTCAGCTCCCGCCCGACGATCATCCGCATCACCTGGTTCGTTCCTTCGAGGATCGAATGGACGCGCAGATCGCGCCAGAAGCGTTCGATCGGATAATCCTGCAAATAGCCGTACCCGCCGTGAAGCTGGAGTGCGCGATCGACGACGGAACTGCCCGTGTCGGTCGCCAGCCGTTTCGCCATCGCGGCAAAGCGGGTCTTGTCGGGCGCGTTCGCGGTGACCTTTGCCGCCGCGATATAGAGCAGCGCGCGCGCCGCCTCCAACTCGGTCGCCATGTCGGCGAGCATGAACTGCGTGTTCTGGAATTCGGCGATCGCGGTCCCGAACTGCTTGCGATCCTTGGTATAGGCAATCGCCTCGTCGAGACAGCGTTGCGCCCCGCCGAGCGAACACGCCCCGATGTTGAGCCGCCCGCCGTCGAGACCCATCATCGCGATACGAAATCCCTCACCCAGACCGCCGACGAGATTCTCACCGGGCACCCGGACATTGTCGAACAACACCTGACGCGTCGGTTGCGAATGCCAGCCGAGCTTCTTCTCGTTCGCGCCGAAGCTGACGCCGGGCATGT
>JAPKCG010000532.1 GCA_028823055.1 Sphingomonas bacterium | reverse complement strand
CCTGGATGGACGACTGATCTTTTAATTTTCGAGAGAATGACATGACTGAAATCGAATGGTGGGAATATGACGACGCGGACGAATTCGCCGCGGCGGTCGCGGGCGACATCCAGTTCGTCATCGAAAGCGCATTGGATGCGCGCGGCAGTGCGGTGATCGCGCTGGCGGGCGGCAAGACTCCCTTCCCCGCGTACCGGAAGCTCGCCGAGGCGAAGCTCGATTGGAAGAAGGTGACGATCGTTCCGACCGACGAGCGCGTTGTTCCGTTGGGCGACGATCTGTCGAACGTCACTGCGCTAGCGAAGATTTTCCTGCCAAAGGGCGCGCGCGTGATGCCGATCGTCCCCAATGCGTCGGACGATTACAAGGCCGCGGGGCGCTCCGCCGATGCGCTGATGCAGGATCTGCACTGGCCGCTCGATCTGTGCGTGCTAGGTATGGGTGGCGACGGACATACCGCATCGATCTTCCCAGGCCCCGATTTCGACGAAGCGATGAACGGCCCCAAGGAACGCCGCGCACTCGGGGTCATGCCCGACCCGATGCCAGCCGAAGCGGAGGTTTCGCGTGTCTCGCTGAGCCGTCAGGGGATCGTGTCGTCAAAGGCGATCATGATCGTGATCACCGGGGCCGAAAAACGCAAAGTGCTCGAAAACGCGATTGCGGAAGGGGCAAGTTCGCCCTTGCCGATTGGCCGTGTCCTCGCCGATGTAGAACTGCCCATCGACGTTCATTGGGCTGAATAATCGACGCTTGCTGCCTCCCCGGCGAAAAAAGGATCAGGGTATGTTGAATTCCGCAGTATCTGCGGTGACCGACCGGATCATCGAACGATCGCGCACCAGCCGCGCCGCTTATCTCGCGCTGATCGAGCGCGAGCGCGATACGTGGATCGGGCGTCCGTCGCTCGGCTGCGCGAATCTCGCCCATGCCTATGCGGGGACTGCCGAGGATCGCGACGCCATGAAGGCGGACGCGGGGATGAATATCGGTATCGTCACCGCGTATAACGACATGCTGTCGGCACATGCCGTCTATTACCGTTACCCCGAACTGATGAAGGTCTGGGCACGCGAAGTCGGCGCAACCGCGCAGGTCGCGGGCGGCGTCCCCGCGATGTGCGATGGCGTGACGCAGGGCTATCCTGGGATGGAGCTGTCGCTGTTCAGCCGCGACACGATCGCGCTATCGACCGCGATCGCGCTCAGCCACGGGACATTCGAAGGCGCGGCGCTGCTGGGCATTTGCGACAAGATCGTGCCCGGCTTGTTGATGGGCGCGCTCCGCTTTGGCCATCTGCCGATGGTGCTGATCCCCGGTGGCCCGATGCCGACCGGCCTGTCGAACAAGGAAAAAGCGGCGGTGCGCGAACGCGCCGCGGTCGGCGAGGCGGATCGCGAGGAACTGCTGGAGGCGGAGATCGGTGCCTATCATTCGAAGGGCACCTGCACCTTTTACGGCACTGCCAACACCAATCAGATGATGATGGAGGTGATGGGCCTTCACATGCCGGGCAGCGCCTTCGTCAATCCGGGCACCAAACTGCGCCAGGAATTGACGCGTGCGGCGGTTCATCGCGTCGCGGGTCTTGGCTGGCGCGGCGGGAATTACCGACCGATCGGGCACTGTGTCGACGAACGCGCGATCGTGAATGCAGCGGTGGGTCTGCTCGCAACGGGCGGGTCGACCAATCATTTGCTCCACGTGCCCGCGATTGCGCGCGCGGCGGGGATCGTCATCGACTGGGAAGATTTCGACGCACTGAGCCGCGCGGTGCCGCTGATCGCGCGCGTCTATCCCAACGGATCCGCCGATGTGAACGCATTCGAGGCGGCGGGGGGCATGCCCTATGTCATTCGCGAACTGCTTTCGAGCGGGCATCTGCATGGCGATATTCCGACGATCGGCGGCGACGATCTTCACGCCTATGCGCAAAAGCCGGTGATCCAGAACGACGCCCTTGCTTGGCAACCAGTCGACGAAAGCGGCGACGAAACTATTTTGAAGACCGCCGCCGATCCGTGGAGCGCCGATGGCGGGATGCGTATCCTGACCGGCAATATCGGCCGGTCCTGCATCAAGGTGTCGGCGGTCGAACGTGAGCGCTGGACGATCGAGGCCC
>JAPKCG010000086.1 GCA_028823055.1 Sphingomonas bacterium | reverse complement strand
CGCTACTGGCGTCACGACAAGCGTCATGGTCGTCGACATCCCAACTGGATCTGCAGTTGGGCGCAGCAGAATCGCATGGAATTTGCCTGGCGTCGCCGCTGTTCCTCCATGCGCGATCTCGTGCGCGCGGGATTCTTTGTGAACGGATGCTGGCCGTCGCTGATACGATAACCGGACCTTAAAGTCCCCTCGGCATAGCATGGCCGCCATGTCGGGGGGCATCCGCCAAATACGACGGAACGATCGAGCGGATGGCGCGCGGCCTACGACCGCTGTCGACCGATCCGGCCAGCGATCTCGATATCCTGTTCCGCCGGGCCGTGTTCGCCTGGCTCATCGCCGATGGCGATATGCATCTCAAGAACCTCGCTGTACTCAAAATCGCCGAGGTGGATGCCAAGGCCTTCACGAGCGTGCGCTTCGCGCCGCTTTACGACGCCGTCACCACGCGCGTCTTCCCCGGTTTGGGGGGCGATCGCATGGCGCTCAAGCTCAACGGCAAGGATGACCGTCTGACGCGCCAGGACTTCCTCGCGCTGGCGCGGACAATCGGCGTATCCGCCGGAGATGCCGAGACTGCGATTGCGGACTTGACCGCGCGTGTGGCCGACCGGGCGCAGGGGCTTCAGCTACCTGCCTTCGCGGCCGAGGCTGAGGCCGCCAAAACAGCGCAGGACAAGGTGATCGCCTTGGTCGGGGAGCGCTGCAAGGCACTTGCCGTTGAAGGCGACTGAGCGGCGCGACGTCACGGTTGGAGCCGGATTTGCAGGTCGGCGAGATCTTCTGCCGCCATGGCGGTTCCCATGAGGCTGTGAAGATACTCCAGCAGGTCTTCCTGACGCGGTTGCCCGAACGCGAGGCGATAGACGGTCAGGCTTCGTTTGAGCCACTCGAGTCGTCGGACCTCGCGGCTGAACGGGAGCATGGGCACGCGGCGTTCGACCTTCACCGGCCCTTCGTAAATCCAGTAGGGAATGAGGTCAGAGTCATTCTCGGTCTCGGCGCGAGCTGCGTCGAACATGATCTGCCAGGGATCATCGTGATCTCTCTCGCGCCCACGCACCACGTCGACCTGCCGATGCGCCAGATTTAGGCGGATAGCGTGACCCTTGAAGCGGTGGACACGCCCCTCGCGCTGCTCGAGATCGACGGGATTTCCGGGCAAGTTCCAGTGATAGAGCCGATAGCAATACGGGTGAAAGTCGAGGCCTTCCTGTCCGACGGAGGTCGTGGCGAGCGCGAAGGGTCGGAACGGTGAGTTGAAGGCATCGCGAACGCTGGAGAGGCGTGCGGCCCCGCCTTCCTCGTCTTTGTAGTCGGCCAGGCGCATGGCGAAGCGCCCGCGCATCTGGAACTTGTTGATCACCAGCTTCTTACCGTCGATCGTTGGATCTTCGACATCGATCTGCGACGGGCGAATGGCCAACGCCTCCGAGATCGCCTTGCTGATCCCAGCGATACGATCGACGGCTGGCTTGGCGCCCAAGCCCTCGGCGTCGAGCAGATAGTGGACGTACTCGTCGAGAACGGCCTGAAGGTTATGCTCAACGCCGTAGGTGAGCACCTGGCGCCAATAGC
This sequence comes from Sphingomonas bacterium, assembly GCA_028823055.1. Classification (GTDB taxonomy): domain Bacteria; phylum Pseudomonadota; class Alphaproteobacteria; order Sphingomonadales; family Sphingomonadaceae; genus Sphingomonas. The sequence continues at coordinate 8,693 of JAPKCG010000086.1, read as the reverse complement.
GGTCATCGTCGTCCTTGCGGAGGAGCGCGACGGCGTCGTGCTGGTTGAAAAGCGTGCGGAAACCCCAGGAGATCTGGTTCGCTGCCTTCAGCAGTCGATGATCGTCCCAAGCGAGATCGGGCGCGATCCGGTGCAGGGCGCGCAGCGCACAGACTGCGGGGCTGCCGAGAGCAACATCGACCAGAAGGTCAATCAGCGTGTCCGGTACGGGTCCAAAGGTGCGTTCGGTCGTCACAGTCCGCAGTTCGGCGACATGCTCCTTGAAACCCTCTTCGTTGCCGAGGAGGGCGAAGCCGTAAGGCGAGTTGACCCAGGCGACGGAGCTGGCTTTCGCCATGGCGTCGATGACGGCCGGGGCAGCCCATTCCCAATCGCGGCCATCTGCGGTGTCGCCTGACCGCTCGGCGAGCGCGGCGACGCTCTCGCGCAAGCGGTCGGCGACGGCTTTACGCATGGCTTCGACCGACAGGGTTTCGTTTGACGCTCCAAAGATCGCAAGAGGATCGGCAAGGCGCGCCAAGGTCGGCGACGGATAGACCAGGTGCATTGCGCGCATGGCGACAAGCCGCCCTTGATTTTGCCGGAACTGGATGGGGCGTGGGCGAACATGACCGAAATATCGCTGCCCCGAAGCGCCGACGCCCATGCGGCGTTCGGCCTCGTAAGACAGGATTGACGCGATCGCATCGGGCACCATCGACCAGGAAGAGAAGATCAGCGCCTTGGTCAGCGGCGGCCCGGATCGCTCGGGACCGTAATAGGGTAGGGATGGCGGGATCCACAGATGTTGATCGAGACCATCGCCGAACACGTCATCCATGACGCCACGCATCCGACCGTTAGCGGGTTCGAGCGGCTCGTAGGCGTCAAGCCGGTCGCGATCGAGCATGGCAGGCCGTGCGCGTTCGAGCGCAGCGCACAGATTGGGTGCCGGCTTGTCGAGCTGATCTTTCAGAAGCCGCTTGAGCGCATAGTCGCGCATGAAGTTGAGGAGGTAGGGCGCGGACTTCCAGTATTCGGTGATCTCCGGCGCATCGAGGGCGCGCGCAACGTCCGACACTGCTGCGGCCTGGCGTAGATCAGATGGCAGGATCGTGATGGCCATCGGCGGCTCGCTCACCATTGAGTCGCGCTCGATGGTGCTGGCCACGCGTTCGGTGCGCGCCATTACCTTGCACAGCCGGTCCTCGACGATGTGGCGCGCGCCGATGGCCTCGTTGCGCGCGCCGGGCAGCGCATGAAGGAAGCCGCGAAACTCGCGCATTTCGCGTTCCAGCGCTTTGGCCACGTCGGGACCGTTGGTCCGACCGTAGAGGAAGGACAAGGTCTCCAGAAAATCACGGTAATGTTCGCCGTCGTCGGGTTCGTCACCCGACAAGGTCAGCATCCGGTAGGGTGTGGCGGAGAGCAGAAGCGTGCGCGCGGCATGACCCTTGCCGTCCGAGTAGTCGAACAGCTCGCGCGCCAGGTCAGCAGCTGGGGTTTCGCCGTGGAGCAAGTCACGGAACCGCTGAAACTCATCCATGATGATGAGGTCGGGTTTCAGGGCGTCGATGCAGGCGTGCGAGAGTTTGCCACGAAGACGACCGACCAAGGCATTGCGCCGCTGGTTTAGCTCTTGAGGATAGGTCTCACGGCGACGCGGGAAGAGGTCGCAGACCGCCTCCAGTTCCATGAACAGTTCGGCATCTTTTTCGACGTCGCGGCGGAAGCGATCGATGATCCGTTGATCAACACCATCCAGGGACAGCTCGCGGACGGCGGCATTCCAGCCATCAACACCGGCGGACACCTGAAGCAGATTGTGCAGGCCGCGCGGCCGCGACACCCGGTCTTCGAGCATCCGCAGCAGCAAGGCGCGTTCCTGCGTGACGCCTGTGGTCGAGCGCAGGTCAAAGGTCGTGCCTGGTGTCAGGCTGATGAAGTTGACCTTGTTGGCGTCGAGCCCCTGATCGCCCCGGACCTGGAGCGGTATAAGGGTCATGCGGGTCGGTAACGCCAGCTCGCGTCGGCCAAGCACATTGAGCCGATTGATGTTCTGAGCTGCAATCGCCTGATTGGAACAGATATAGAGGATATCGATCCGGTCGGTGCTGTCCCAAAGCTTCTCGATAGTTCGGGCGATGACGCCGCGCGCGACCATGGTTTTGCCAAGGCCCACTTCGTCCGCGACAAGGAATTGCCTGACGGGATCCTGATCGCCGTAAAGCCGGTCAAACACATAATCGGCTGTACGACGCTGAAAGGCTTTCAGCGGAGCGAGGGCAGCTTCGGCTTCAAACCGGTTATCCGTCATGGCTGACGCCCTGATCCTGGAGGGCAATGCGGAAAGCATCCCAAAGGGTTCGGAAATCGCTGGGTATCGGATCGGCGCCGGTATCGTTGCCGGCCTCCAATCGCGTCATCAGGCGTTCGATTGCATGAAGTCTTTCGCCTCCACGACACAAGGCGCGAACCATATCTTCCAGGAGCGGTGCGTCGTCGGCGGCACTGGCCCAAGCCATGCTGCCAGAACCTTCCTGCGCCGCCAAGGCCGCGCCGAATGGATCGCCGAGTTCTGACAAGAGGAGCCGCAGATAGCGAAAGAACGCATCTCGGCTGTCGATCACCCAGCGAAGAATCGCGGCATGGCGTTCGGGCGGAAGGCCTTCCATCACCAGACTGGTGCTGAACAGGGCTGACACCTGGGCACCGTCTGCGGTCAACCGAAAGGCCAGAAAGCGGGTAAGGTCGACGATCGGCATGGCACCGAGATCGACGGCCGTTCCTGCGCGAAGGGCATCCAGCACATCGCTGGCATGGCCATCTCCTCGGGTTATGGGCCAGACCTGCAGCGAGGCGATGCCGACAAGCGGCAACGGCTCCGTGGGAATGAGCCAGACGCGCCACGGGTGCGCATCGCCGTCAATGCTTTCGATCCGCTCACAGCGCAGGCGCAATCCACCGCGGCACAAAGCGCGGCGTGCGTCGTCGAGCCATGCCTCTGCGGCGATGGTGGCGGGATCAATGGGTTCAAGCTCGCTGGCAACGAAGGTGCGGGTGAGGCGCCCAAAGCCCTTCTCGCCCATGATCTGCTCGACGCTGCCGACTTTAGATCGCTTGCCTCTGAGCGAAGCGAAGAGCTCCACATTGTTCCCCGACAAAAGGGCGGGACGCGTCGCGTTGCCGGACCCGATCGTCAGGATCGTGTCCCAGCCCGTCTCGGCGATGAACGCCTTGGCGTGTAATCCCTGAAGAGCGCTGGTGGAGACCTCCTCGCCGTCTTCGGTGGCGGCCATTTCGTCGAGAACGGAAACGCGTTCAAAAGCGTCCAGCGTGGCGCTGTCGACGCAAGCCAATTGATCTGGACGGCTGATGATGACGGGTTTTTCTGTTGTCGGGAGCCCGCTGAGCAGGTTGAGCGCACTGGTGTCGCAAAAGGGCGAGATGACGCCCAGTCGCGCGCAGGACGTAGGCTGCCAGATTTTGCCGCCGAACCCGTTGACCGCGAAGCTGACCTCGTCGAACCGGTCGGGAACGGTCCACCGGGCGCGCCGAACATCTTCGGCAACCTCAGCGGTCAGTGTGCGCGCATCGTCGGAGATGCCCGCGACGGCGAGGTCCGGCAGTCGGCTCAGAAGATCGAAAAGCGGCCGGTTGTTCGCATCGGGTCGGCGCGTCAGCTCGCCGTCGAGGCGTAGCGAGATGTCCCAGGACCGATCTCGCGTAAGGTTGCGCGAGAGCACCAGCAACCGCAGGAGCGTCGGATCTTCGGCGCGCGTCGGCCGATAGCGGAGAGCCCAGAGCTTGGGATGGAAAGCACCTTCGCGCGGTGCGGCGACTTCGACGATGATGCGTTCGAGCAGAGAGCAGAGCCGTGAATGAGGGCGGCTTTGAGCATGTAGATGCCCTGCATCGGCATAGATGACGAGGCGTCCGGCGATCCGCTCGGCGCCTTCGAGCAGCGCCAGCGGGTGGGTAAGAATGTCGTCACGATTTTCAGCCGCGAACAGGGCGAGGCTGACGGGTGCGGCGAGCGCGGTTTCAAAATCGAGCGAGAAAGTCGTCGCGATCGCAGCGTCGAAGACATAGCCCGGAGGGGGCTGAAGGCTGTCGCCGTAGAGAACGCGGGTTTCCGGATCGAGCGTCGTTCTATTCAGCACTGGCAAGATCCCGCAGGTGCGACTTGGCTTGTGCCCATCGGAAGGTTAGCGGCTCGACACCAGAAGCGCCTGTCCAACGGTCTCGCACGGCTCGGTTAGCGAATCGGGACTGGCTTGTTTTCAGTCGCCGCTCGCGATCCTGCAAAAGACGGGCGGCCGGTGTCAGCGCACCGTCTAGGACGTTGCCCGCGGTCAACAGGCCAAGCCATTCGGCGACGAAGCGTTTGGCAGCGGGCCGGATGCTGTGTGCGGGATGATCGATCGCCGCCCAGAAGGCATCGAGTGACCAAGCCCGGATCCCCGCCATGTCCAGGCTGGATTGCCATTCGGCAAACCGCACCTCGTATTTTTCGATCCATTCGGCCCGATCACGGAGCCGACTGAGCAGCAAGTTGTAGAGCAGCGAGGCGCCGTGCATCACGCTGGAGAATATCGCGCCATGGCCGACCAATGTACGGGCGTCGTCAGGGAAATCGGCAAGATGGGGGTGCTCCCAGATGTTGTCGCATTCAGCTTGGCTGGACCCGCTTCGCGCCAAAAAAGCCAAGAGGCTGTGCGGTTGGTGGGCGATGAGCCGATCGATGATGAACTGGGCCTCGTCGAGCGAGAGCTTGAACTGCGTATGGTCGAGCAGGTCGGTAGGACGCGCGGGCAGCGTCGGGGTCCAGATCTGAAGGGCTTGGGCCTCGGACGCGGAATCCTCGCTTTCGCGGACACGAGGCCGCGCGCGTTGAAGATGGCGCATGGACGAAAAGAGGTTGTCGGTTGAGCCTGGGAAGAGACGGATGCCCCATGTGCCGAGCCCGGCCCAGTAGACCGAACTAGGCAGTCTCTGGAGGTCCGCCCCGGCATCCCTGCCAATGATGCCGTTGGACTCGCCGCCGGCTTTGAGCGCGTTGGCGAGCCGGTTTTCGAGGGCGCGCGCTTCGCTCGCGAGCTGATCCGCCCCGACCGATGATCCTTCGAGCATCTGAAACAGCCAAGGGATGAACAGCATGTAGCGCAGCCGGGTTTGGATCGTGCTGGTGCCCGGGAAAAGGTGATCGGCGATCGAATCGCGGATGCCGCCCAGACCCAGTTCGTCGCGGGTTTCCCGCTCCTGGAATAGGGCCATGATCCGCTGCGCGCGCTGGCGCTCGGCTTCATCGAAATCAATCCAGGCAATTGAAGACATTGGCCCCCCGTGGCTTATTCAATGGACGACTGGCGTCCCTAGTGATCGACTGTCAGTCGCTGCCTATGACACGAAGGCGCATTCCGCGAGTTTCGAGGAGGTAGGTCTCGACGCCGGCCAACAGGTGGAGGCCCTCTTCCCCGATGGCTTTGCGCGATAGGCCAGGTTGCACGATCCGAACGTCATATTCGAACCGATAATCCTGCCACCCCGCCTTCAGCTTCTTGATCGCGGCCGCGGAGCCCGTTTCGATCCGAGAGCTGAGACCTCTGTCACGACGCTTCTGCTCACGCTTGAGCATATGCTGCAGCATTCGGTTGGGGCGGTCGCGCCAACGCGCCGATTTCTGCGCCTGTCCACAAACCTCGTACAGGTCGCTGAGCCGCGCGCCCGGCGTATCGGCCCCGGAATATTTGCAGTGGAACAGGGTGGCTGAAACGACGCTGTCGGTAATCCGCAGGGCGACGACGTCTGCGATCTCGCCCTTGCCGTCATCGTCGAAGATCACGTCATAGGGATCGGGGTCCGTTAGCAGGGCCTCGATCACCGTGCGCTGGACGGAGTCTGCGCGCTTGGCCGTGCCCTGCGATTCGATGCGGATATTGGCTTTCGACCAGTCCCAGGCTTCGATCTTGGCCACCGGGTAGGGCTCGACCGTCTCGCCTTCCGGCAGGCTGTAGAGGTGGCTGTAGATGAGCAGCGAGCCATCGCCGAAATCAATCTGAGGCGAGTCGTCGGCGAAGGATTCCGAAAGCGACTGGATCTTGCTGCCGATCTTGATCGTGGCCTTGGGACCACTGCGCTGCGGATAGCGGGCGCCGCCATCGCTGAACACGATCTCGAACTCGGCCGAATGATCGTCGCTACGGACCGCAAAACGCAGCGGTCCCGTGCGGGCATTGCCGAGCAGCTCTATATCGCATTCGGTGAACGAGACCGGTTGATCGCCGAACGAGATCTCGATGCGTTCTTCGATCTGCATGATCAACGATTCAGGCCAGTGGATCGCGACGGGTGGTACGGCCGGGCGCTCGTTGATTTGGCAAGGGCGCATCGCGCTTTTGAAGACCCCATCGGTCGTGATGCTCGGGTCGTTGACCGTGCGGCCGACATCCTGACACCAATCAACCCAATCGGTGAGGTCGCGAACCTTCGCGCTCGACCAGAACTTGCCTTTGGCGGAGCAGCCGCGGGAGGCGGGCATCCCGTCAAGAAAGCCCGTGGCGAAGATGTTGTTTTTGATCCTCGATTGGGACTTTGCGCTGTCGAGACCGTCGGCGACGTCAACGCCCATGTACATGGAATAGCGAACCCCGCGGCTCTGGTGATGGGTGAGCCCGAGATTGCGCAGAATGAGTCGCTTGAACCCATGGAGGCTGCGGAACACTTCTTCGCCTTCGACGCGGCGGGCGGTTTCGCCGCACACCGCTTTGGCGAGACGGTCAAAAGGCCCCTTTGCGGAACTGCTGACGTAAAGCAGTCCGCTAGCCTGATCCCAGTGCAGCATGTGCAGGTCCCAGGTCACGTTGACCGCTTGCTGCGCCGTGGTCCAACGGGCCTGTTCTTCGGCGCGCGTCACGAAGATCGCCACGCGTTTGTGAGCGTTGAGCTTCATGCCGAGATAGACCCCGGCGTCGTAGAGCTCTTCGGCCTGGAACGGGTCCCAAGCGTCGCAGGCCGTGCGGTAGACCACGGCATTCATCTTTGGCTCAAGCGTCTGGAGCGGGATGTCGCTCAGATCGCCGGAGAACCCCTTGAACATTTCGGCGCGACGTACCTGACGTTCGATCTTTGCCGAACTGAGGGCCTCCACCAGCGCGTTCCAGTCTGCGTCTTCTGCATAGAGCTTGGCGAGCGAACGATCCACGTCATCGACGCCGGTGTTGGCAATGACCGTGGCGTCTCCCAACCTGGGATCCTGGCGTGTAAAGCGGCCGACGAACTGGATCGTGACTGCGACGCTCTTGTGATGATCGTGCAGCGCCGCGATTTTCAACTCCGGTAGGTCGAAGCCCTCACCGAGCATGTCGACGCAGACGATGATCCGGCTGTCGAACCGCCGCAAAGCGGCAAGATTCTCGCGACGCTCCTTAAGCGACTGCTGGCTGTGAACGATGACGGGTCGGTAGTCCGGGTAGGCAAGCGTGTAGAGGCGATGGAGATGCTTGGCGCGCTCAATGGTGCTGCACCGGGCCATCGCCAAATGATTGAGGCCGGCATCCAGATCGGCGGCGAGCACGTCACCCAGCTTGTCGATGATCGCCTGGTCCGCGTCGAGCTGATCGAGTCCGAACACCGCCTCGAACCGGATCGGCTTGAAATACCCCTCCTGCTGCGCCTTCTTCAGCGGATAGGTATAGATGAACTCCCCGTCGACGCGGCGGCCATCTTCGCGGAACGGTGTGGCAGTGAACTGGACGACCGGAATGGGCGGCGTGCGTTCGGCGAACAGTCCGCGAAAGGATGCCCAGGTGCGAGCCCCAATGTGGTGTGCCTCATCGATGAAGAGCGCCGAGGCTCGGGTCGCCATATGCTCTTGAACCGGCGGTTCGGCGCGGCCGGCAATATGCATGGTGGTGACGATGACATTGGCGCTGTCGAAGATCTGATCGACTTCGGCGATCGAGGTCGGGATGCGGGTGAGCCGGGTGACCACGGGAAAAAGCGCAGAGACGTCGAGACACGACTGTGCCTTCAGGACGCCAAACGTCTCGAACTTCGAAGCGATCTGCTCGCGCAGCGCATCCGTCGGAACCACGACGAGCAAGCGATCAAACCGCTGACGCGCATTGAGCGCAAGCATGGTCTCCGTCTTGCCCGTGCCGGTCGGCATGACGATCGTGGCGGGGTCCGTCGAGCGCGTCGCATGAGCAAGCGCGGCGTGAAGGGCGCCGATCTGCGGCCGCCGTAATCCCGGATAGAGCGGTTTGTCATCTGTGGCCGCACGACCTTCGCGCAGATAAAACGCATCCTCCCAGGATGCCGTAACCCCGGTCAGCCGCTGCAGCATAGCCTGGGCACCCAATGCTGCCGGATCGATCGGCTTTGGATGCAGCCAACGCCCTTCACCACGTTCGAGCGCCTCACGGATGGATTGGGCCGTTGTCGCGCCGGGGACAAGCAGGACGAGGTCGGCATCGAGCGAGGCTGCCGTTTTGGCGCTAATGATTTTGAGCGTCTCGCCGCTTTTCAGGTTCGTCTCAAAGGCGCTTACCCGCCGAACCGTGAACGGCTTCAGGCGGCATGGGGTTAGAGCGGAGGGAACCGCCTGCTGACGCACAGCGCTGCCCAGCAGCCTGCCTTCCAGCGCCAGCAGAGCCGGGAACAGAAGCGTCACCTCCTCGCTGAACAGATCATCCTGTTCGGGCGCCTTGCCG
>JAPKCG010000531.1 GCA_028823055.1 Sphingomonas bacterium | reverse complement strand
GGCCCGGCGCTATCTCGCTCTTCCCAAGGTCGCCGACCATCACGACCGCGACATGGTTCGCGCGCCAGCCGGATCGCGCAAAGCCGCTCAACGTCTCTTTGCGGCCTGCCGTTCGATCGCCAGCACGCCTGCTGAATCCTATTTGGGCGCGCGGCAACTCCATCATCTGCGGACCGAGCGCTGGCTCCGCTTTCATCCGCATTGCTGGTACCGGCCATCGGAGGACAATCCGCCTGGGCCCGCCAATGCATTCCCGGCACTGATCGCTGCCGTTACCGATGATGCGGGAACGATCACCGGCATCCACCGCACCTGGCTCGATCCTGCCCGACGCAAAAAGGCGAACGTCGCTACGCCGCGTCGAGCGATGGGCGACCTGCTCGGGCACGGCGTCCGGTTCGGCAATGCCGGCCCTGTCATGGCGATCGGCGAAGGGCTCGAGACGATGTTGTCCTGGCGAATGATGCTGCCCGCCATGCCGACAGTCGCGACGCTTTTCGCTGCCCATCTCGCAGCACTCGAATGGCCTACCGACATCCAGCGCCTCTACGTCGTCCGCGACGATGACGCAGCAGGCGACGCTGCTTGGACACGACTCGACGATCGAGCCGGAGCGCGGGGCGTCGACCTCATTCCCATCGTTAGCCCCACCGGCAATGACCTCAATGACGGTCTGATGGCGCTCGGGCGCGATCGACTCCTGTCCGAACTCGCACCCCAGCTGAGATCGGAGGACATGGAGCGTTTCCCAGGTCCGTGCCTGACACGAGCATGCTGACTCGTGGAAGGGCCGCGCGCCGGCCTTCGAGAGGGGCGCTCTGGCGCCAGGGAGACAGCGCCCGCAACGGCCGGAGGCGGCTATTTTCCGCCGCTTGGGGATCGTGCCGACCCCCAAGCTTTGCATCGCGAGCCAAAATAGCCGCTTCCGGCCGTCCTCCGCTTCGCTTCGGCCCAATGCGATACTTCGACTTGAAGCATGAGAATTCATGGGTGCGGCCACCATCTCCCTGCCGCCCGGATGACCGCCCAGGAAGGCCGCGAGGCGCGCGGCTCCGACGAGGAGATCATCATGACCATCGACCCAACCACAGACCAAGAACCGGAAAGCTCGACCACCGCCCACATGCTCGAAGAACTGGCCTTGTTCGGCTATCGCCCGTTCGACGACGAACCCGATCCCCGACCGCTCCCGGAAGCGAGGATTGCCGGCGGTGCCATTGCCGACATGTTCGATGCGATGGTCTCGACCCTTCAGGACACCCGGCTCGAGCCCGATCTTGAACCCCTGCTCTGGGGCATCGGCAACATCTTTCACCGCGCGGCCGAACGGATCGAACGCGAGTTGGACGACAATGAAGTGGCGCAGCAGCGATCGCAGCGCGAGCAGGATGGCTCCGAGGTCAAATCGGTCGAACTCGAACGGTTGCTACGCGAGGGCACGACGCTGATCGAACGCCGCGACGCCATGGAATTCTTCCGCGACGCCTGCGCAGATCAATTCCGGCTGCACACCAAACATGCCTGGACGCCGCACAGCGGTTCTCTGGTCAATCGCAAAACGCTCACCAGCAGCATGATCGCCAGCCGCGACTTCATCACCGCGAGGAAGCGCGCTGACCGCGAAGTACTTCTCCCCATCGGCACGAGGATCGCGATCACTGGCGGAGCCGACTATCAGGATCACCGCGCGATCTGGGATGCACTCGACCGGGTTTACGCCAAACATCCGGACATGGTCCTGCTGCACGGCGGTACGCCGAGCGGCGTGGAACGGATCGCTGCATGCTGGGCCGCTAATCGCAAGGTGACCCAGATCGCGTTCAAGCCCGACTGGGCACGTCACGCCAAAGCGGCACCGTTCAAGCGCAACGACGCGATGCTTGAAGCCCTGCCGATCGGTTTGCTGGCATTCCCCGGGTGTGGATCGGCGTGGAAAAAGGACCCCGGTAGCGGGGTGATCGGCGTCGAAAAAGGACCCCTCATCCTGTTGGTCTAAGGCTGTCCGCTTGGCAGATGTCAGGCGGCGAGATCGGGATGTTGGTATTGGAAACGGTATTGAGGATCCGGCGCGAGCACGCGTCGGGTACGCGACCCGCTGGCGGCAGGCTCGGCGTCGCGACATAATGGACGCGCCAGCGT
>JAPKCG010000530.1 GCA_028823055.1 Sphingomonas bacterium | reverse complement strand
GTGCCGATCTCCTCCGACGTCGGATAGGCGGCGGGGTCGAGACGCCAGGGCGCGGGGCGGGTCATTTTTGGGTCCTCCTACCGGGGGCGCGCACGACCCGGGCGTTAAACCCGGGTCGTCAGACGGAGGCTTGCCTCCGCTGGCCGTGCTTGAGCGAGTCTGTGTGCGGTGTGCACGCAACCGCTCTGCGCGTCACCGTGGCGCCATGCGGATCGCGCCGTCGAGACGGACGTCCTCGCCGTTGAAATAGCTGTTTTCGATCATGGTCATTGCGAGCGACGCATATTCGGATGCGTTGCCGAGCCGCTTGGGGAACGGCACCGACGCGGCGAGATTGTCCTTCACCGCTTGCGGCGCGCCCTGCATCAGCGGGGTGTTGAAGATGCCGGGCAGGATCGTGTTGACGCGGATCCCCTCGCTCATCAGGTCGCGCGCGATCGGCAGCGTCATGCCGACGACGCCGCCCTTCGACGCGGAATAGGCCGCCTGACCCATCTGGCCATCCTCCGCCGCGACGCTGGCAGTCATCACGATCGCACCGCGCTCGCCATCTTCGCCCGCGTCGAGCGTCAGCATCCCCGCCGCCGATTTCGCGACGCAGCGAAACGTACCCACCAGGTTGATCTGGATGAGCCAGTTGAACGCTTCGAGGCTGAAATGCTTGATGCTGCCGTCTTCCTTCGACCGGCTGGCGGTCTTCATCGCGTTACCCGTGCCCGCGCAGGCGACGAGGATCGATTCCTGGCCGTGCGCGTCGCGCGCCTTGGCGAACCCGGCATCGACGCTTTCGTCGCTGGTGACGTTCACTTCGCAGAATATGCCGCCGATATCTTTGGCGACCGCCTCGCCCTTTTCGGCCTGAAGGTCGAAGATCGCGACCTTTGCGCCCTTCGCTGCGAGCGCGCGCGCGGTGGCTTCGCCGAGGCCGGAGGCGCCGCCGGTGACGACCGCGGCGGTGTTCGAATCGATGTTCATGATGTTTTCTCCTGAAGGGTTGGCTCAGAGCCGTTCGATAATTGTGACGTTGGCGATGCCGCCGCCTTCGCACATCGTCTGCAGGCCATAGCGGCCACCGCGTTTGTGGAGCGCGTGGACGAGCGTCGCCATCAGCTTCGTCCCGCTCGCGCCGAGCGGATGGCCGAGCGCGATCGCGCCGCCATTGACGTTGAGCTTGTCGCGATCCGCGCCGAGATGTTTGAGCCACGCCATCGGCACGGGCGCGAATGCTTCATTGACCTCGTACAGGTCGATCTCGTCGATCGACATCCCCGCGCGCTTCAACGCCTTGTCGGTCGCGAACAACGGTTCTTCGAGCATCACGACGGGGTCGCCGCCGGTGACGGTGAGGTTGTGGATCCGGGCGAGCGGCGTCAGGCCATGTTCCTTGAGCGCGCGTTCGCTGACGACGAGCACCGCGCTGGCCCCATCGCAAATCTGGCTGGCGCTGGCGGCGGAAAGCACGCCGCCCTCCTGCAATAACTTGACCGAGCCGATCGAATCCATCGTCGCGTCGTAGCGGATGCCCTCGTCCTTGTCGTGACAGACCGTGCCTTCGGGGGTTTCGACCTCCAGCCCGACGATCTCGTCGGAAAAATCGCCGCGTTCGGTCGCCGCCGCCGCGCGGCGATGGCTTTCGAGCGCGAAGGCGTCGCAGTCGGCGCGGCTGAAGCCCCATTTCTTCGCGATCATCTCCGCGCCCGCGAACTGGCTGAACTGAATGCCGGGAAAGCGTTCTTCCTGACGCGGCGATTTCGCCTTGCCGAGCCCGGCCTGCGCGAACAGCATCCCCGTCGACCCCATCGGCACGCGCGTCATCGATTCGACGCCGCTGGCGATGACGACATCCTGCGTGCCGCTCATCACCGCCTGCGCCGCGAACTGGATCGCCTGTTGCGACGAACCGCATTGGCGGTCGATCGTGACGGCGGGGACGCTTTGCGGCAGCGTCGAGGCGAGCACCGCGCCGCGCCCGACCTGGAAGCTTTGCTCGCCACCCTGGCTGACGCAGCCCATGATGACATCCTCGATCGCGGCGGGGTCGATCCCCGTGCGCGACACGATCGCATCGAGCGTTTCGGCGGCCATATCGGCGGGATGCCAGCTGGCGAGCCGACCACCGCGACGCCCCCCGGCGGTGGGG
>JAPKCG010000529.1 GCA_028823055.1 Sphingomonas bacterium | reverse complement strand
CGGCCTCATCTTCATCCCGCTCAACGTGACCGCGTTCGGGACGCTCGACGCGGCCAAGCGCACGGAGGGCGCAAGCCTGATGAACCTGTCCCGCAACGTGGGCGGGTCGGTCGGCATCTCGATCGTCACTATGCTGCTCGCGCGCAATATCCAAACGAGCCATTCAGTTCTCGCCCCACATATTCCCGCGGCAGGCCTTTCCGCCAGCGACCCGCTGGTCGCCTCGATCACCGGCGGCGCGACCGACAGCCTGCTCGCGATGGCGGACGGCATCGTCAATCAGCAGGCGGCGATGATCGCCTATCTCGACGATTTCAAATTCATGATGATCATGACCGCCGCCGCGATCCCGCTGGGGCTGTTGCTCAAACGACCAAAGGCGCCGAAGCCGGGCGAGGACACGCCCGCAGTTCATTTTGACTAAAGTCATGCGTTTGAAGCATGTTACGCAGAATTATTCAGATTTGCGCCGAACAGCGTCGAATGCAAAGTTCACACAAGGTCACGCCAAAACGCATTATATTCACGCCGCCCGGACAGCGGGTCCATATTTCCGACCGACGCGACGGATCAGGGCGGCGATCGATGGTTTCAAAGAGCGCAGCCCCGATCATGCCACGCGGCGGGGGTGTAGGACAGTGCCCCGCATCGTTCCAACGCGACTGATTGTCGAAGCGCCGGGGGGGGGGGGAGGCCTTGCCGTGGTTGCCGACAATGGCCCCCTCACGGCTCAATCCGCCTTTTTCAGATGCCGCCGTCCCAGCAGTTCCGCGATCTGAACCGCGTTCAACGCCGCGCCCTTGCGAAGGTTGTCGCTGACGCACCAGAGGTTTAGACCGTTTTCGACCGTGGGGTCTTCGCGGACGCGGCTGATATAGGTGGCATCGTCGCCCGCAGCCTCGATCGGGGTGATGTAGCCGCCGTCTTCCTGCTTATCGATCAACATGATGCCGGAAGATTCGCGCAGCAGGTCCTTCGCCTGTTCGGCACTGATGTCGTTGGCAAATTCGATGTTGATCGATTCCGAATGGCCGACGAACACGGGAACGCGGACGCAGGTAGCGGTGACCTTGATCTTCGGATCAAGGATCTTCTTCGTCTCGACGACCATCTTCCATTCTTCCTTGGTCGAGCCATCGTCGAGGAAGCTGTCGATGTGCGGGATCACGTTGAACGCGATCTGCTTGGTGAATTTATGCGCGACCGCAGGGTCGCCGACGAAGATGTTGCGGCTCTGTTCGAACAGTTCGTCCATGCCGACCTTTCCCGCGCCCGACACGGACTGGTAGGTCGACACGACGACGCGGGTGATCGTCGCGGCGTCATGGAGCGGCTTCAGCGCAACGACCATCTGAGCGGTCGAGCAATTGGGATTGGCGATGATGTTCTTCGCCTTGTACCCGTCGATCGCATCGGCGTTCACTTCGGGTACGATCAGCGGGACGTCGGGGTCCATCCGGTAAAGCGACGAATTGTCGATGACGGTGCAGCCCGCCTTCGCGAATTTCGGCGCATAGACCGCGGTCGCTTCGGACCCGATCGCGAACAGCGCCATGTCCCAGCCGGCGGGATCGAAATGTTCGATATTCTGGACCTTCAGCATCCGGCCCGTATCGCCATATTCGATCTGGTTGCCCTGGCTGCGCGAGGAGGCGAGCACGGCGATCTCGTCAGCGGGAAACTGACGCTCGGCGAGGATGTTGACCATCTCGCGCCCGACATTGCCCGTCGCGCCGACCACGGCGATCCGATAACCCATTTCATTCTCCGTCATGTCGGGTCCGTCCCGACATCCCGGGCCGGGCGAACCAATCGTCGCTGGCTCTGCCCGACCGGGAAGCCCGACACAAGTCCGGGCCGACGCAAGATTTCTACTTCGCGGCCGCCTTATCCTTTACGTTGCGATCGAGAAAATCGAGAATTGTGCCCCAAAGATGCTCGCTGACTCCTGGCCCGCCGACGCGGTGGGTGTAGCCGGGATACAGCATCATCTCGAACGGCGTGTCGGTCTTTTGCATTTCCGCGATGACCTTCAGGCTATTGTCGAGGAAGACGTTGTCGTCGCTCATCCCGTGGATGATGAGTAGCGGATCGGTGATCTTCGATGCGTCGACGACCGCTGCGGACGACGCATAGCTATT
>JAPKCG010000528.1 GCA_028823055.1 Sphingomonas bacterium | reverse complement strand
GGACAGTGGGTCGCACGCGCAGCTGTCATGCATCAGCGTTCCTCATCGGATGCGCGCTTGTTTTCCGGGCTTGGCTATCCGGATCGCGTGACCGGCGAAGGCCTTCAGCCATTTGCCCTGGCGAGCTACACGCGCAGCCGGCAGAACAGCATCGATGCGACGCTATCAGGGCCTGTCAGCCTCTTGGGACGAAAGCATGACCTGGTGTTCGGCGTCATGGCGAACAGGCGGGTCGCCAACGAATTCAGCAGTGGCTTCGTGCTACCGTCGACGCCGTTTGAAAGCATATTCGATTGGACCGGCGCGTATCCCGAGCCCGATTTTGACGCTCGGCCGTTCTCGCGGACCCGTACCGTTACGCGGCAGGGGGCATTTTATGGTGCCGCCAAGCTCGACATCGTTGATCGGCTCAAGGTGATCGTCGGCACGCGGTTGACGTTCTACGATCTAGAACAACAGACGGCGCTTACATCCTTCGAATTCTCCAAAAGTGGCAGGATCACACCTTACGCGGGCGCCGTGCTTGATCTCGATTCCCACCATTCGGCCTATGTCAGCTATACAGAAATCTTCAATCCGCAGACCAACAGAGACCGGGACGAGAGGATGCTGGCGCCGACAAACGGGCGCAACGTCGAGTTCGGGGTCAAGGGGAGCTATTTCGGCGGCCGCGCCAGTGCATCGATCGCGGTCTTCAAATCCTGGCTAGACAATGTCGGCCAGATCGACCCGGGCCAGCTCTTGCCGGATGGAACGCAGGCGTATTTCGCCGCAAACGGGACCACTTCGCGGGGCGTCGAAATCGATCTGCAGGGCGAAATCCTTCCCGGCTGGAACACCTATGCCGGCTTTGCCCATTTCGTGGCAGAAAACGCCGACGGCGGCCGGTTGAATGCTGAGCTTCCCCGGACATCTGGGAGAATTTTCTCGACCTACCGATTTGCCGGACCGCTGCGGGCGGTGACCGTCGGTGGAGGCGTGAACTGGCGCAGCGCCTCTTTCGAGTCCGCCGCCAGCCCCATGGGTCCGGTTCGGACGCGTCAGGTGCCCTATGCGCTCGTGTCCCTCATGGCGCGCTATGATCTGTCGGCC
Organism: Sphingomonas bacterium; assembly: GCA_028823055.1. Taxonomy (GTDB): domain Bacteria; phylum Pseudomonadota; class Alphaproteobacteria; order Sphingomonadales; family Sphingomonadaceae; genus Sphingomonas. Next base: position 1,054 of record JAPKCG010000528.1, on the reverse strand, counting down.
CGGACTGACCTGAGCCTCAAGGTCAACAACCTCACCGATCGTCGCTACACCGTCGTGAACGGCTTCTTCAATCAGGTCCTGTTTGGCGAGCCGAGAAACGCGATGCTTGCGCTCACGGTGCGTTACTGATGCCCGAAGGGTGAGAAGCGGCTCAGGGGGGAGACGGTCGGAGACTGAAATGGCCGGGCCGACGCAAAGATGTTGACGCATGACATATGAACATGTATTCATACGTCATCATTGTTCATTCGCGAGTCTCGCATGTCAGCACACGCACACGCTGACCATGGTCACGGCCATGGTCATGATCACGACCATTCCCACACCCCGACCATCACCAAGGATAATGAACGTAAGGTCCTCCTTTCGTTCGGTCTGATCGCCTCCTTCATGGTCGTCGAAGTGGTGGGCGGCCTCTGGTCCGGCTCGCTGGCCCTGCTGGCGGACGCCGGCCATATGATGACGGACGCGGCGGCGCTTGCTCTTGCATACGCCGCGTTCCGCTTCGGGCAGCGCTCGCCCGACGCCAAGCGCACCTTCGGCTACCTGCGTTTTGAGGTCGTCGCCGGCCTTATCAACGCCGTCACTTTGTTCGCGATCGTCGCCTTTATCGTCTATGAAGCCTGGGAGCGTTTCAATCAGCCGCAGCCAGTCATGGCCGCGCCGATGTTCGGGGTCGCGATCGCTGGGCTTCTGGTGAACATTCTTGTCTTCTGGATCCTCACGCGTGGCGATAGCGAGCACGTCAACATCAAGGGCGCAGCGCTCCACGTCATGGGCGATCTGCTGGGTTCCGTGGGCGCTGTAGCCGCTGCCGTGGTCATCTATTTCACTGCCTGGACGCCTATCGATCCCATCCTCTCCGTGGTGGTCTCGCTTCTGGTCCTGCGCAGTGCCTGGAAGCTCCTCGGCAAGTCGCTGCACATTCTGCTGGAAGGCGCGCCGGATGGCGTTTCGGCTGAAGAGATCGAGCACCATATCCAGGACACGGTGCCGGGCGTTGCGTCGCTCAGTCACATCCACGTATGGTCGATCACCTCGGGGCGGACCCTTG
>JAPKCG010000085.1 GCA_028823055.1 Sphingomonas bacterium | reverse complement strand
GCGCCAATCCGGACGATAAGGGCTGGCGTTCGAGCGTCTCCACCTCATCGAGACTTTCGACGAGGATCGCGTAATGATGGCCGTCGACCGCCGTGATGACGGCACGCCGCCGGTCGAGTGGCGATGGCGGCAGACCCAGGGCGACATCCGGATCAATGACGGTGACCACCCGGCTGCGGATCGCCACCAGCCCCCGAATCTCGGGCGGCGCGAGCGGCGCGGGCAGCACTTCGGCCAGATCGATGACCGATTCGACATGCGCGGTCGGGATCGCGACATGGCGCCCGGCGATCCTGGCGATCAGAAATTGTTCGCGGTTCACTTTACCCTCCGGCTACGCGCCAGCGCGGCCTGCAACGCAGGCCGGTCGTAACGATAGATGCTGTCGTCATGTGGCCCGACGGGGTCGCGGCCCAGCCGCAATCGCACCAGCGCCCCGCCGTCATTGGCCGGCACCGCGACATCGGTCATCGCAAGTGCTACCATCGCGGTCTCGCCCCGGGATAACTGCGTGACGCAGCGATAGCCCGACGCTTCAATCACGGGTTTGAGGAAATTCGTCAGCCATCCGCTCCGATCGTCGTGGATCAGGCAAACCGGCGGCGTGCTTTGGGGGGCATCGATATCGGTAAAGAGTGCGTGGATATCGACCAGTTCGACCTGATCGTTTCCGATGATGACGACCCCCGCTATCAACCCGCCGCCGCTCGACGGCGCGACGCGGTCAGGCAGCTCGACGATCTCGATCGCCTCCCTGATCGCATAGGCAATCTCGCCGACCCCGTCGGTCAGCCTCAACAGCGATATGCTCGATTGCGGTTCGATCGGCGCGGTCGCGTGGATCGGGATCAAACTGGGCCCACTGGCCACCCGCAGCCGCCCGCCAGTCATGCGTATCGCATCACCCGACACCGTTTCGACCCGGTCGATGGTCGCCAGTGGCAGGACGCGGCGCTGACCGTCCAAATCCTCGAACAGCAAGGCGCGCTCGGCATCGACGATGATCTGTTCGTTCTCTTCCTCGACCTCCGCGACGCGCTCGAACGACAGACCCGCCCGCGTCGCGATACCCGATCCATCGAGCAGCAACATCGGCCGCCCATTGTCGGGCAGCGTCTGTCCGGCATAGACGCCCGCCGCCATCACGCCTGGCGCAGCAGGCTTGATCACCAGTTCCTCGGTATCGATGACACCGTCCACCGCAAGTGCGAAATTGCCGTCGCGCGCGGCAACGATGACGAGGGTATCGGCCCTGTTTCCTTCGGTTTCGACCTCAAGGAGCGACGCCAGTTCGACGACGGGCAATCGTTGACCGCGCACGGTCGCGACACCGCTGCCGCCGACCCGGTCGATCCGGACTTGCGGCGCACGCACCTTGACGATTTCCTCGACCGATTGACGCGCCAGCGCGAATTTCTGCCCACCCGCCTCGACGATGATCGTCGTCAGGATCGATAGCGTCAGCGGTACGCGGATCGTGATCGACAGCCCCTTCCCCGGACTGTTGGTCAGCAGCACGCGCCCGCCGATCTGTTCGATATTGGCGCGCACGATATCCATACCGACGCCGCGCCCCGACACGCTGGTCACCATGTCCCGGCTCGACAGGCCGGGATGAAAGATGAGTTCGCATCGCGCCGCGGCGGTCATCGCCTGCAATTCTTCATCGCCGTAAAGCTTTTGCGCGCGCGCCTTTGCAACCAGGCGGTCGACATCGATCCCGCGTCCGTCGTCGGCGATGTCGATCAGGATCTGGTTGCCTGATTGCCGGGCGGAAATCGACAACAGCCCCGCAGCCGGCTTTCCGGCGGCGGCGCGTTCGACGCTCGATTCGATGCCGTGGTCGATCGAATTGCGGATCAGATGGACCAGCGGATCGCGCATCAGTTCGATCATCTCGCGATCGAGTTCGACATCGCTGCCCTCGACCTTCAGGGTAACCGTCTTGCCGAGTTCCGCCGCGGTATCGCGCACCATTCTGGGCACCGCCGCGAACAGCGCCTCGATCGTCTGCATCCGCGTCCGCGACACCGTTTCGCGCATGTCCGCCACCGTCAGCGACAAACGTTCGAGCGCCGCCTCGATACGCGGGTCGAAATCACCCTCCCGCAGCCGTCGGGCCAGATCGTTGCGCGCCAGCACCATATCCGACATGCCGCTCATCATGCGGTCGAGCAAATCCACGCCGAGCCGGACGCTGCGGCTGTGGGCCCTCGTCTGCATCGTGGCCGGAGCCGCCTGCGCCGCCATCGGCTGGGCATTCTCAGCCAGCGCCGCGATCAACATATCTTCCGATGAATCGTCGAGCGAGATGCCTGAATCGATTGCTTCGACCAATTCGCCGATCCGGTCGATAATCGACAGCACCGCGTTGACGAGTGCCGTGTCGGGCTGGCGCGCGCCTTCGCGTACCGCCGACAACACGTCCTCGGCGGCATGGCTAAGCCGCGCCAGTCGCGGCAGGTCGAGAAACCCGCAACTGCCCTTGACCGTGTGGACGAAACGAAAAATCGCATCGAGCCGCGCGCGGTCGCCCGGATCGGCTTCCCACGCGACGACTTCCCCCGCGAGCGCTTCGAGCGTCTCACGCGTTTCGGCGATAAATTCTTGTAGAAGATCGTCCATGCGTCCCCGGAGCGTCTATTCGCCCGGGGTTACTGCGCCATAAATGTTTAAGACCGCGTTTACCGCGCGTTGAAAACAGCACCGAAAATCATCACGTTTTCAGCCGGTTCTGACACCAGCACGCTGCCACCCGCCTCGCGAACGATTTCATGGACGAGGAAGCAACCGGCGGTGCGCGGGGTTACGCCCCCATCCTGCTCACCACCGCTCAGGGTCGCGCGCAATTCGGGGTCGAGGACGATCCGCGGCCCCTCGATCTGAACGACGACCTCGACATGCCCCTCATTTTCCTCGCCCCCGATCGCCAACGTCCCGCCACGCACCAGCGCCTCGCTTGCCACCAGTGCGAGGTTGAGGACGACTTTGATCGCCGCCTTGGGAAGCCTTTCGGCCTCGACGATCCAGCTGAAATCGACTCGCTTGTTATCGGCGAGCAGCCCCTCGATCGCGACCTTCGCCTCACGCGCGTCGACCATCTCGCCAAAGCCGCCCGCCGCGCCAAAGGCCAGGCGAAAGAATTTCAGCTTGTTCGCCGACGTCCGCGCGCTTTCGTTGAGCAATTCGAACACCCGCGCCCGCATAGCTTCGTCATTCTCGTCGGACAGCAGTTCGAGCCCGTTATTGAGCGCGCCGACCGGCGACAACAGGTCGTGACATAGCCGCGAACAAAGCAAGCTCGCAAAATCGACCGGACTGACGGACACTATAACTTCCCCTGAATGATACGTGCCTTGTGGCGAAGGCGACTCGTCGACGCAAGCGGTGTGGTCAGCCGGGCTCGACGCCGGATTCGACGATGACCATCTCGTCGAACCGCTGCTCGACGCTCCCCCCCGTTATCGCGCGCCACGCGCGTACTCGCCCGCTCGCGACGATGAACCAGATCGCACCCTCGTCGATCGCGGCCTCGGCGTCGCGGGGTGACGGCACGGGGTCGCCGCTGGGATGCGAATGATAATGACCCACGATCGCCGGACCGCCAGTGCGCGCCGCCCGGTGCGCCGCGATCAGCGCGCCGGGATCGATCTCGAACCGCCGGTCAGGGTTCGTCGCGACATTACGACATGGCGCGATTTCCGTGATCCGATCGGGCTTACCGAACAGCAAACCGCATATCTCGTCCGTACTTTCCTCGGCCAGCGCGACGATTTGCGCGACGACCCCCTTCACGACTGCGACCTCCATCACCATTTCCTACATCATGGACCGGGGGGTTTCCATCATCGAAGCGCGCATCGCGCCTGACGCCGACGGGTGGCGGTTGGACCGTGCGCTTGCCGATGCGGTGCCGACGCTGTCGCGCGAACGGCTCAAAGTGCTCATCAATTCCGGCGCAGTCGCGCGCGATGGTGAACTGACGCGCGATCCCGCCAAACGCGCTGCGGCGGGCGATTGCTTCGTCGTCACCGTGCCAAAGCCCGCCCCCGCGCATAACGAGGCGCAGGATATTCCGCTGACGGTCGCCTATGAAGACGACCACCTGATCGTCATCGATAAACCGGCGGGGCTCGTCGTTCACCCGGCGGCGGGCAATCTCGACGGCACGTTGGTCAACGCACTGCTCCACCATTGCGGCGGATCGCTGTCGGGGATCGGCGGGGTCGCCCGACCCGGGATCGTCCATCGCATCGACAAGGATACATCGGGGCTGATGGTCGCGGCCAAAACCGATCGCGCGCATGTCGGCCTAGCCAGACAATTCGCGGATCATTCGATCGACCGTCGCTACCGCGCGATCGTCGGCGGCGTGCCCCGCCCCGCGTCGGGCAGCGTCGACGCCCCGCTCGCGCGCAGCCCGCAAAATCGCAAGAAGATCGCGATCGTCGCAGGCGGCAAGCGCGCGGTCACGCATTATTCGACGGTCGAGAAACTCGACGGCGCGACGCTCGTCGAATGCCGCCTCGAAACCGGGCGGACGCATCAGGTGCGCGTCCACATGGCCTCGATTGGCCACGCCTTGCTCGGCGACCCGGTTTACGGTAGAACAAAAGGGAGCCAGAAAGCGCTGCTCGACCGGCTCGGCTTTCATCGTCAGGCCTTGCATGCCGCGCATTTGGGCTTCATTCATCCGATAAATAGCCTCGCTTTGGCGTTTGAAAGCACAATGCCTGCTGACATGCAGGAACTGTTCAGTCAGCTTGGCGTATAGATCATGGCCGCTCTGCCGCAGTGCGGCAAAGTCGGCTCAGGGAAGGGAGAATTTTCATCATGGCAGCCCGCAGCAACGTTCCCGCCACCATCCCTGCGCTCGGCAGCGAGGCGGGGCTCAACCGTTATCTTGCCGAGATCAAGAAATTTCCGCTGCTCCAGCCCGAGCAGGAATATATGCTCGCCAAGCGTTTTCAGGAACATGGCGATACCGAGGCGGCGGCGCAGCTCGTCACCAGCCATCTTCGGCTCGTCGCGAAGATCGCGATGGGCTATCGCGGTTATGGCCTGCCGACGTCGGAGTTGATCAGCGAGGGCAATATCGGCCTGATGCAGGGCGTGAAGAAATTCGAGCCGGATCGCGGTTTCCGTCTCGCTACCTATGCGATGTGGTGGATTCGCGCCTCGATCCAGGAATATATCCTGCGGTCGTGGAGCCTCGTCAAAATGGGCACCACCGCTGCGCAAAAGAAGTTGTTCTTCAATCTGCGCCGCATGAAGTCGAAGCTAGACGCCTTCGAGGACGGCGATTTGAAGCCCGAAGACGTCACGAAGATCGCGACCGATCTGGGCGTTGCCGAGCACGACGTCGTCAGCATGAATCGCCGGATGGCGATGGGCGGCGACACCTCGCTCAACGTGCCGATGCGCGAGGATGGCGAAGGTCAGTGGCAGGATTGGCTGCAGGACGACGCGCCGTTGCAGGACAAGATTGTCGCCGATCAGCAGGAGGCGGATGTTCGCCACGACATGCTGGTCGACGCAATGGACGACCTCAACGATCGTGAGAAGCACATCCTCACCGAACGGCGCCTGACCGACGATCCCAAGACGCTTGAGGAGCTTTCGCAGGTTTACGGCGTCAGCCGCGAACGCGTCCGCCAGATCGAGGTTCGTGCGTTCGAAAAGCTGCAAAAGGCGATGATGCGCATCGCCGGTGAAAAGCGCCTGCTGGCGGCGTAATCGCACGGAACGATCCTGCTTCCCCCTGCGCGTAATCTCCGCGCGGGAGGAATTTGCGCGACGACGCTACCGGCTCCATCGCCTACGCCGGCGTCGATCGATCTCCGGCGGCACGGTGATCGCGGGTGTAGGGCTGCGGAAAGTCGGCCCCTCACCCCTTGAACCCCTATCCCGCCCGCGTATGACGGGCAGATGGGCATCATCCGTTTCCTCTTCAAAGTCGTCCTGATCTTCCTCTTTGTCACGGTCGCATGGGTCGGGATCTACCGCTTTGTGCCGGTCCCTTTCACCTTCACGATGATGGGCGATGTCCTCAGCGGTCGCGGCGTCACGAAAAGCTGGATGCCGCTGTCAAAGATGGACCCGGACATGGCTCGCGCCGCGATCGCCGGGGAAGATTCCCGTTTCCGCGAGCATCACGGGTTCGACATCGCCGCGATCGCCAACGCCGCCCGGCGCAACGCCAGGGGCGGACGGATTCGCGGCGGATCGACGATCAGTCAGCAGACCGCGAAAAATGCCTTCCTCTTTCAGGGCGGTGGCTATGCGCGAAAGGCAGCCGAAGCCTATTTCACCGTTCTGATCGAGACGTTGTGGGGCAAAAGGCGGATCATGGAGGTGTATCTGAACATCGCCGAAACCGGTATCGGCACCTATGGTGCTGACGCCGCTGCGATCCGCTATTTCAATCACGATGCGTCGCGGCTCAGCGCGACCGAAGCAGGCCGTATCGCCGCCGTTCTGCCCCTGCCCAAAAAGCGTGAAGCAGTCGATCCGCGCGGTTTCGTCCGTCGGCACGGCAACACGCTGGCCCGCTATGTCGGAATCGTCCGAAATAGCGGGCTCGATGCGTGTTTGAAGTAGCTTATTTGCCGGGCGTGACCGCGTCGCCTACCTTGTCCGCGGTATCGCCGACACTCTTCGCCGCGGATGTCACCGCCTCAGTCTTCGCGTTGTCGTTCCGGCTCTGATTGAGCAGGAAGAACCCGCCGATGACGACGGCGGCCAGCAAGATGATCGCGATCAGCCAGCCTGCCCCGCCGCCGCTGCGTTCGATCACCGTGGTGTGCGTCGCCGGGGTTTCGACGATACGTTCTTCGGCCATGATACTCTCCTCACTAATGTGACGCCCAAACGCCATGAGCGGGAAAGTTGTTCCTTAACCGTAACGTCTTACCTCAGAACGGCAGCTTGAACCCAGGCGGCAGCGGCAGGCCGCTCGTCATCTTCGACATTTCGCTACCCGACACCGCGTCGGCCTTCGCACGCGCATCGTTGAACGCGGCGGCCAGCAAATCTTCGAGCATCTGCTTCTCGCTGACCTGGATCAGTGAATCGTCGATCGAGATGCCGATGATCCGCCCTTTCGCGGACGCCTTGATCTTCACCAGCCCGCCACCGCTCGCGCCTTCGACCTCGATCGTGTCGAGACTGTCCTGCGCTTTTTGCAGTTCGTTCTGGACGTTCTGCGCCATCGCCAGAATTTCATCGAGATTTTTCATGCCATACTCCGTTTGCCCGGCCATTGTTCGAGCTCCGCCTCAGGGAACGCGTCAAATGCCGCTTTGATCATCGGGGATTCGAGGATAGCCGCCTTTGCCGCCGCCTCGCTATTTTTCTCCGCCTCGTTGAGCGTCGGCGCGCCCGGCCTATCGTCGAACGAGACGCGCCATGCCTGCCCCGTCGCGCTCTTCAACGCGGCATGGAGATCGGCGACCGTCTCCGTCGACATCGGCCGACTGCCACTCAGCACCAAGGTCGGCGCATCATAGATAACGACACTCGCCCCATGCCTCAGCTTGGCCGCGACCGCGATCGATCCAGCCTCGTCGAGCAGAGCGACCAGCGCTTCGAAATTCTCAGGAAATGGCGATTGAGCCATCGGCTCGGGCGACGGTATCGAATTGTCGGCAGCGGCGGCGGAAGAAGCAGGCGCTGAGGCAAATGCCGGGGCAGATTCTGGCGTGGGCGGCGCAACCTTCCCGCTCGCGATCTGCCGCGCCAGCTCACCCGGGTCGGGCAGGCTTGACGCATAAATCGCTCTCAGCAGCGACATTTCCGCCGCCTCGATCGGCAACGCTGCCTTCGCGACTTCATCATGCCCCTTCAGGAACAGCTGCCACAACCGATGCAGGACCGGAAACGACAGCGCTCCCGCCCATTGGAGCCGCGCATCGCGCTCTTCCGCTGCCTGCGCGATATCGGGCGGCGTGCCCACCTTCGCAAGCGTCACACCATGCACCGTTTCGAGCAGCGAGCGGAACACCGACAACGGATCGACGCCATAATCATATTGCCGCCGCAGCGATGCGAGCGCGCCTGCGGAATCGCCGCTTAGCACCAGCCCCAGCAAATCACGCACCGCCCCGCGATCGGACAGGCCGAGCATCTGGCGCACCGCATCGGCGGTCACGCCACCGCCCTCCAGCCCGGCATGCGCGATCCCCTGATCGAGGATCGACAGACCATCGCGCGCCGAGCCCTCCGCCGCGCGCGCGATCAGCATCAGCGCTTCGGGTTCGGCGGATACGCCCTCCCGGCCGCACACCCAGGCGAAATGTTCGGCGAGCTTTTCAGCGGTGATCCGCCGCAGATCGAACCGCTGGCATCGTGACAGCACCGTCACCGGCACCTTGTTGACCTCGGTCGTCGCGAACAGGAATTTGACGTGCGCCGGCGGCTCTTCCAGCGTCTTCAACAGCGCGTTAAAGGCATTTTTCGACAGCATGTGCACTTCGTCGATGATGTAGATCTTGAACCGCGCGGATACCGCCGAATAGCGCGAGGCATCGATGATCTCACGAACGTCGTCGACCCCGGTGTGGCTCGCGGCGTCCATTTCGATCACATCGATATGCCGCCCCTCCGCAATCGCGCGGCATGGGTCGCAGACACCGCACGGATCGATCGTCGGCCCGCCATTACCATCGGGGCCGATACAGTTCAGCGCTTTCGCGATCAGTCGCGCGGTCGACGTCTTTCCCACCCCGCGCACGCCCGTCATGAGAAACGCATGCGCGATCCGGTCGCGCTTGATCGCATTTTCCAGCGTGCGGACCATCGCCTCCTGGCCGATCAGTTCACCGAACGTCTGGGGACGATATTTGCGCGCCAGCACGCGATACGCCTCGGGCTTCACGGGCTGCGGCGGCTCACCGAGGTCGAAGGATTCGGACATTGATAGGGTGATAGCGGCAAGCGCGGTGCATGTCGAAATGTTCGATGCTGGAGTTAGGGTTGCAGGCCGGATGCGTCCCGGCGGAGCGATAACATCAGTCGGCGCATTCGCGCCGCTGGCCGCGCTCGCCTGCGCGGGTGGAAGCCGGAACGACCCGGAGCGAAATCGTTGTGGCTGCTGCCTTCCGGCCCTGACCAGGTTGGCGACGACCCCGTCCGCCCGACTTCCGCGGCGGCATATGGCGGAGCCGGGGCGCGAGTTCAAGCGCCGCCTGTCGACATCTCGCTCAGGGAATACGAACGGTCAGCCCGTCCATCGCCTCGGTCAGCACGATCTGACACGACAGCCTGCTCGTCCGAGTCGTCGCATAGGCGAGGTCGAGCATATCCTCCTCTTCCTCCGACGCCGTCGGCAATCGATCGAAATCCGCCGCATCGACGATGACATGGCATGTCGCACACGCCATCTGCCCATCACATGTCCCTTCGAGCGGCTGACCATAGGCCTGTCCGATGTCGAGCAGCGTCGACCCCACCGGCGCATCCGCCACGCACACGCCGCCATCGCGTTCGATAAAACGTACCTTCATGCCACCACCCGCTGCGCATCCGCCGCCGCACCGATCGCATCGATGGCCGCGATAAAGTCCGCCTCGTCGGTGTAGCGACCGAACCCCAGCCGGATCGACGAGCGCGCCTGCCTGTCGTTCAGCCCGATCGCGCGGAGCACATGGCTCGATCGCCCCGACCCGCTCGCACAGGCCGATCCCGCCGAAAACGCGACGTCGCGCACGTCCGACATCACGCGCGCGATATCGAGGCCGTCTCGTCGGACATTGAGATTCCCGCGATACCGCGCCTCGACCGAACCGTTGACCGTCCACCCCGCCATCCGCTCGATCCCGATCGCGAACAGCCGTTCGACCAGCGCGATATCGTCAGCCTCTCGCTCCGCCATGAGTCGCGCCGCGACGCCGAAGCCAGCACACAGCGCGGGCGACAATGTTCCCGACCGGCCGCCCTCCTGATCTCCGCCACGCAGCAGCGGCGCGGGCGTCACGCCATCCCGCAACCACAGCGCGCCCACCCCCTTCGGCCCGTAAATCTTGTGCGCGGAGATCGCGATCATGTCGCACCCTTCGGGGATCGGCACCCGGCCATAGCCCTGCACGGCATCGCACAGCATGGCCGCTCCCGCCGCATGGGCCATCTCCGCCAGCGCGGCGATCGGCTGGATCGCCCCGATCTCGTTATTGACGAGCATCGCCGCGACCAGACCCACGCCGGGCGCGATCGCCGCACGCGCCGCATCCAGATCGACCAGCCCGTTCACCCCCACCGGCAACACCGTGACCGCGCGTCCTCGGGCCGCCTCGGCGGCAACGGTATCGAGCACCGCGGCATGTTCGGTCGCGATCGTGACGATGCCGCCGCCGGTCCCCCGGATCGCCCAGTTGAGCGCCTCGGTCGCGCC
>JAPKCG010000527.1 GCA_028823055.1 Sphingomonas bacterium | reverse complement strand
TTTCGACATAGGTCGAATGCGCGATGCACAGCATGGCGTCATGCGCGTCGCCGAAATCCGATTCGGCGAAGCAGCATGGATTCGTCGCCACCAGCGGCAGGTCGCGATCATAAGCGAGGTCGATCAACGCGGCCTCCGCCGCCATCTCGACCGCATCGCCGCGCCGGGTCAGCTCGATATAGAGCCGATCCGGGAACAGCGCCTGCAATCGATCGACACAGGCGGCGGCGCGTGCCGGTTGATCCTCTGCATAGAGCCGTGCCAACGCCCCCTCCGCGCCGGCGGTCAGCGCGATAAGCCCATCGGTCCGCCCGACCAGCGCGTCCAGCGTCACATGCGCCGCCTGTTCGATCGGGCGGTCGAGATGCGCCATCGACACCAGCGCGCACAGATTGTCGTATCCCGCCTCATCCTGCGCATAGAGCGCCAGCCAGTCGAGGACCGGGGCCGCCCCCTCGGGCATGTCGCCGCGCGCGACGCCGAGCATCGTGCCGATAACGGGCTGAACACCGCTCTTTTTCGCCGCATCACTGAATGCCATCGCGGCGTAGAGCCCGTTGCGATCGGTCAGCGCCGCGGCAGGGAAACCCAGCGTTTTCGCGCGGGCCGCAATCGCCTTGGGCTCGATCGCGCCGTCGAGCATCGTATAGCTGGAAAAAATTCGGAGGGGTACGAAGCCGGCATGGGACATGCGGATACCCTACCCCCCGGCGCGCGATTCTAACAGGGCGCAGAATAAATCGGCTGTGGAAAAGCGGCCGCTCAGAGCAGCCCTTCGATATCCGCCCGAATGTCGGCGGGCTTCGTCGTCGGAGCATAGCGGTTCACCGCGCGCCCCGCCCGGTCGATCAGGAATTTGGTGAAATTCCACTTGATCGCCTTTGACCCCATCAATCCCGGCGCATCCGCCTTCAATCGCTGGAACAGCGGATCGGCTGCGTCGCCATTGACGTCGATCTTGGCGAAGACGGGAAAGGTGACATCATAGGTCAGCGAACAGAAATTGGCGATTTCCGCAGCGTCGCCCGGCTCCTGATGGCCGAACTGGTTGCACGGAAATCCCAGCACCTCGAACCCGCGCGCGGCATAGTCGCGATGCAGCGCCTCCAGCCCCTCATATTGCGGCGTGAAGCCGCATTTGGACGCGGTGTTGACGATCAGCAGCACCTTGCCACGATAGGCATCGAGCGACGCAGGTGTGCCGTCGGCATGGGTGACGGTAAAGTCGGTGATCGCGGTCATCGGGCATCTCCTGCGTGACGGGCCAATTGCGTATCGAGGTTCAGGCGCACCCCGGGCCATTCATGCGCCAGGATCGAATAGACCACCGTATCGCGGACCGTACCATCGGCCAGCCGCATGTGGCCGCGCAACACCCCATCCATCCGCGCGCCGAGCCGCTCGATCGCGGTGCGCGACGGGCGGTTGAACCAGTTGGTGCGGAGCTGGACGCACTGGCAGCCGAGCATGTCGAAGGCATGACCGAGTAGCAGCCGCTTCGCCTCCGTATTCAGCCCCGTCCGCTGCACCCGCGCCGCGTAAACGGTTCCGCCGATCTCGACGCGTCGGTTGGCCTCGCTCATCCGCATGAACCGCGTGACCCCCGCGACCGCGCCATCGGCATCAAGGACGGTGAAGGGCATCGCCCGCCCCGCCGCCCGTTCAGCCGTGATCCGATCGTACCAGCCATCGATGTTCGCTTCATCGGGGACGATCGTCGCGAACACGCCTTCGAGGCCCGTCGCGAACGCGGCAACGATCGCGTCACGGTCGCTCCGGTCGAGCGGGCGCAACGTGACGCAACGCCCGACCAGCGTCGGCGTCGTCCGCCATGTGGTCACGCCAGCCGCCCCTCGTGCAGCCTCACGACTCTATCCATTTTCTGCGCCAGCCGCTCGTTGTGCGTCGCGACGAGCGCGGCGGAACCTTCGCCGCGGACGAGGCGGAGGAATTCGGCGAGCACGATATCGGCGGTGTGCTCGTCGAGATTGCCCGTCGGTTCGTCGGCCAGCACCAGCGCTGGCTGATTGGCCAGCGCGCGGGCGACCGCGACGCGTTGTTGCTCGCCGCCCGACAACTGGCTGGGGCGATGCGTCAGCCGGTGACCGAGCCCGAGCGCGGTCAGCAGCGCGGCGGCGCGCGAGTCGGC
>JAPKCG010000526.1 GCA_028823055.1 Sphingomonas bacterium | reverse complement strand
GGAAACAAAATACTTTTGATATTCAGAACATCCGTGTTCGACGTGACCGGAAACTTCTCGCTGTTTGGCACGCTCGCCTACGGCTTCCTTCCCACGTTCAATACCGACCGAAACGGCGCGCGTCTGCCGGATGTGCGAACTCGTAATGCTGAAGCCGGCGTAAAGTGGGACATGTTTGATGATCGCATGATCCTGAATGCGTCGTACTTCGAAATTCGGGAGAGCAACCGCATTCGCAACGTCAACGGATTCGGCACGGCGACCCCGGGTGTCCAGGGGCGCGGTATCGACCTCAACCTGAGCGGTGAGCCGCTTCCGGGCTTTTCGATCGTGGCGTCTTACACACGGACCAACTATAAATTTCTGAGCTTCGACCCCAGGATTGGTGGCATCGTCAACGGCCAGCCGCGTGACCTCTACAGCCTGTATTCGTCATATCGCCACAAGCTGTCGGACGACGTGGTCGCCGGTTTGGGCGGGGGCATCAGCGGCAAGTCGAGGTCCGCGGTCGACACATTGGGCACTTATTATCTTCAGCCGACATTCCAGGCGGATCTCAACGCCTTCGCAACGATCGGCAAGTTCGATATCAATGTCGGCGTCCGCAATCTGACCGATCGGCAGAATTACCTCCCCACGATCACGTCCAGCTACGTGCCGTTGGGTGAACCGAGGAACTGGCGACTGTCCGTCGGCTATCGGTTCCGCTGATGCCACAGGGGCGACGGCGATGATGCCGCAACCCGGCCAGGGCGGTGAGGCCCGTCGCGAGGCGGGCTTCACCGCCCCTCAGCCTGCCGGGGACCGGTGGCGACATGCGTGGTCGCTGTTCAGCGGCTATTGGACGTCGAAGGACTGGAAATTCGCTTGGTTCGCGCTGATTTCGCTGCTGCTGTTCCAGGTTGGCACCGCCTATGTTCTCGTCCGTATGAACCGGTGGGAGCAGAACTTTTTCGACAGTATAGAACAGCGTAATTTGGCAGCCTTTTCCGCGCTGATATTCGTGTTCCTCACGATCCTGGTCGTACAAGTCATGATGATCATGACCGAGGGCCTGGTCGACCGGCTGCTTTCGATTCGATGGCGCACCTATCTGACCGAGAGCTATCTTGACCGCTGGCTGGCGCGTGATCGGTATGTCGAAATCGAGCGGCTGCATATCATCGACAATCCCGATCAGCGGATTGCGGATGATCTGGAAAAAATCACCAATTACGGGGTAGGTGTCCTCAACTTCATCTTCCGATTGATCGGATCGATGGTGACGGCGGTAAGCTTTGCACTGATCCTGCTGGAAACGGCAGAGCCGATCCGCTTTACCGCGTTCGGTACCGCGGTGTCGATCCCGGGCAGCACCGTGTGGTACGCGGTCGCCTACGCGCTGATCAGCGCTATCATCGCGATCAAGGTGGGCAGGCCGTTCATCCGCGCCTCGATGCGCCAGCAACACCGCGAGGCGGATTTCCGCGCGAACCTGATCCACGTCCGTCGCAACGCGGCGCAGATCGGCATGGCGAACGCTGTCTCGGCGGAGCGGCTGTCGCTGTCGCGGGCGTTTGCGGAGGTTCGTCGCAATTTCCGCACGGTTATCCTCACCTCGCTCGGCCTGACCGCGACGCGCAGTGTGTACGAGCGGATTGGTACGATCCTGCCGCTGTTCCTGTTGGTGCCGCGCTATTTCTCAGGGGCGATTACCTTCGGCCAGCTGATGGGCGCACGCGACGCGTTTCAGCGCCTCGCCCTTCAGCTTGGCTATTTCGTACAATCCTACGAACTGATCGGTCTGCAGATCAGCTATTTCAACCGCGTGAAGGGGCTGGACGACGCCATCGATCGGGTCCGCCCGCGCGGGATCGCATTCGGCGCGGGTACCGGGACGGGTGTGGCGACGGCGGTCGCAGGCCTGGCCCTGCACCATCCGCACGGCGAGACGTTGGTCGATATCGGCGAATGGCAGGTCCGCGACGGTGAGCGTTGGGCGATCGTCGGTCCATCGGGTTCGGGCAAATCGACGCTGGTCCGCACGCTGGCCGGACTATGGCCGGACGGTCGGGGGAGTGTTGCGCTCGCCGATCGCACCCGTGCGATGTTCATCCCACAGCGATTATACCTCCCGCTCGGTACGCTCAAATCTGGAATCTGCTTTCCCG
>JAPKCG010000525.1 GCA_028823055.1 Sphingomonas bacterium | reverse complement strand
ATACAGGCTCCACCTTCTCAGGAGTTGGAGCCTCCAGCAAACCCAGCGCGGTTCATCCCGGAGTTGGGTATAGTAAATCGGTCGACGAATGGCCGAAAGTGGGTCGTCGTTGCAGCGGGGAGGACAGTCCGCTTTCGCACTCCACAACGCCAGCAGCGGCGTTTCCGCTGGCAAATCCTGGCTATAATCTTTGAGTTGCGACCGATCTATTTCCGACTGGAACTGTGGCCCGAACGCCGTCACGCGATCACGTCGACGTACCCGGCCTCATGCGACCAATATGCCCAGTTCGACCGGGACCATTCGTCCTTGATCGTGATGAGAATACCCTTGCCTGACCTTTCCCATCAATCCCTGTCAGCCGACAGCCGCAAAATTCATGTTGGCGAGATCGCCAAAGACGGGTATGTGAGCGCTATCGTTACGCGAAGCCGTAAAACTCGGCCGAAGGTTCAAGGGGAGGAAACGATGATTTCACAGACGCATTTGTCGCGCACGCTGAAGCTGGGCGCATCGACCTTGGTACTCGCTACCATGGCGATTGCCGGCCCCGCGCACGCTCAGGTCGCGGCTTCCGGATCGGATGACACCGCGCAGGCGGCAGCGGATGAACCCGCGGGAACATCCGAAATCGTTGTCACCGGTCGTCGCGCCGCGTTGGAGGCCGCCGACGAGCGCAAGCGCCGCAGCGAGACGATCGTCGATTCGATCGTTGCCGACGATGCCGGCAAGCTCCCCGACAACTCCATCACCGAAGTGCTGCAGCGCGTATCCGGCGTTTCGATCGTCCGCTTCGCCGCGCTGGGCGATCCCGATCACTTTTCGGTGCAGGGGTCGGGCGTGCAGGTTCGCGGTCTGACCGGCGTCGCATCGCGCCTGAACGGCCGCGAGATCTTCAGCGCGAACAACGGCCGCGCGATCTTGTGGAGCGACGTGACGCCGGAACTGATGGCGGCGGTCGACGTGTACAAGGCCTCCACCGCCGACCTGATCGAGGGCGGCACCGGCGGCCAGATCGATCTGCGCACCAAGATGCCGTTCGATTTCGATGGCAAGTTCCACGTCGCAGGCACCGCCGAACTGAGCATGGGCGACATGGCGCAGAAGGGCGACCCGATGGGGTCGTTTCTGGTGACCGATTCGTTCGATACGCCGATCGGCCGCATCGGCCTGCTGGCGGATCTCGCATACAGCCAGTTCAGCTCGCTGTCGCAGTTCTTCCGGACGGAGCCGTATTTCAAGACACGGCTGTCCGATGGCACGGACAAGTTCGTGCCGGGCGGCTTCGCCTATGGCGATGAGGAGTTCCAGTATCGCCGTTACGGTATCTATGGCGCGGCGCAGTGGGCGCCCTCCGACGACCTGACCTTCACCGCCAGCTTCTTCCAGTCGCGCTATAAGAGTACGTCGAACGATTTCGGTGCCCAGGTCGCCTCGCAGACGCTGGCGGTCGATCCGGCGAACAGCAGTTTCGATTCGAGCGGATTGCTGCTGAAGACGACCAATCTGTTCAATCGCGACACTGCGACTTTCCTGCCCGGCGGCCAGGTGACCAGCAGCGGCAACAAGGGATGGGTGGAAAGCAACACGCGGACGCGCGACTATTCGCTGTCGTTCAATTGGGCCCCGGCAGGTGGCCCGCTGTCCGTAAAGGGTGCGATCCAGCGCGTCGATTCGCGTCAGATCTACGACCGCATCGATATCTTTCGCGAAATCAGCTTCGGCCCCGGCTTTGGCATGGATCTGACCGGGGGCCTTCCGGTGGTCAGTGTCAGTCCGACGGCGCAGGCGGGGTTCGCCGATCCGGCCAATTATTTCTGGTCGGCGTCCATGCCGCATAACGAACGCAACAAGGGTCGGCTCGACACCGCGCAACTGGACGCCGAGTATCAGTTCGACGGCGACTTTTTCCGCTCGGTCAAGGTCGGCGCGCGCTACGCGGATCGGACCGAACGCGACCTGCAGAACGGGTATAACTGGACCGCGCTGGGCCGGGGCTGGAACGGTGATCCCCAGTTGACCTATGCCAATGCGGCGCCGGGGGACGTGGGTCTTCATGCGTTCAAGGATTTCTTCCGCGGCAACACGCTGCTGCCGGGTAATCTGATGTTCGCCACGCAGGCTCTGGCGGATCGCATCGAACGTGAACCGATGACGAAGGGGGCGGACA